>CALNBT010000269.1 GCA_937874345.1 uncultured Prevotella sp. | reverse complement strand
GAGCGTCTTCGTTTGCTTAACCAGGAGATTGTCATGGCTGAACGTCGTGTCAAGGGGCTTACTACGATGGTACATAATCTTGAAGAGAAGAAGGCTTCCATTGAAGCTGAGCAGAAGTGTCTTGCTGATGAACTTACTCAAGGTCGAGGGAATGCAGATGCTATCCGTGAGCAGATTCGAAAGCTGGATGTACAGCTTCAATCGGTCATCGATGGTCTGGCAGACAAGAAAGCTAAATTGGATGATGCTGTTCAGCAACGAGACAAGATTTTGTCTGATGTGGAACAGCTCAAGGTTAACCGGGATGAGCTTCGCCGTCAGGTTTATGCAGCTGCCGGTGAAATGGAAGACCAGATACGTTTCCGATTGAAGGATGCCTTTGCGGATTCTGTGCTCTCTGACTTCCGATCGGTATTGCCTCAGATGACCTTCCGTGACATGGAAGCATTTAACAATACATTGCTGGCAGATATGGCTGCCAATGGTGAAGAGATAATGACTTGTGCCTTATATCTCTATACGGGTATGCTGGACAATGCAACCAACTTCGCCAAAGGTCATGGTGGCGGTGGAGGAGGAAGTGATTTGCCATGGGGTCGCAAGGAAGATGAAGATGACCGAGCTTGGGCTTATCGTTGCATGATGCAGGCTCATCGTATGATGAAACCATCAGGAGGCAAACGAATGAAGAGATAATTTTTAAGAATGGACGGATGGTCAGCAGCAGAGGTTGACTGGTGTTTTTTTCACCATGTTCTTTCTCTTGTCTCAGGCATGGTGATGTTTTTTTTCACCAGTTCCTCTACGTCTGGCTTGATGTCCATTCTTTCAAACAGAACATAACATGAACACAAAGTAGAATCGCATGTTGAAGAAATTTTTAGTACTATCGGCTGTCTTCTTGGCTCTCACTGCACAGGCAGCTAATGAGGGACCTCTAGTGGAGGATTCTCTGGTGAGTCAGCAGACTTCCATCAGTGAGACGATGCTTCGGTCATTGGAACCGACGTATCTGAGAAACGTAACACTCTCGTCGGGTTGGAAGGACAACTGGTTCATTGGAATCGGTGGCGGTGCTTCTGCATTTGCCGGTACACCACTCGGTTGTGAGGATTTATTTGGTCGCATCAAGCCTACGCTTCACCTGCAGGTGGGCAAATGGTTTACACCAGCCATCGGAACACGTGTGTCATTCCGTGGATTTGAGTTGAAGAACTCGGAACTACAGAACAATCGCTACAAGCTGATGCACGCAGACATGCTGGTGAATGTGGCTTCGTATTTTAATAAGGCTCGTGATGAGCCACGCTGGGACATTGTTCCCTATGCAGGTTTGGGGTTGATCCACAACGAGGACAATGGGAACTGTCCTTTTGCATTCTCTTATGGCGTGATGGGACGATATCGTCTTTCTCACAGATTGCATCTCATAATGGAGGTGAACGGTACTACTACATTTAAGGACTTTGATGGCTGTGGTGCTTCCCGTGAATTTGGTGACAATCTGGTGAGCCTGACCGCAGGTTTGTCTGTAACCCTTGGTAAGAGTGGATGGAAAAAAGTGGTGGATGCCAAACCCTACATTCAGCAGAATGATTGGTTGCTTGGATACTCGTTATCGATGGCAAACAAAAACAGACTGTTGGACGCTCGGCACAAATCAGACTCAAGAGCTCTCGCAGAGATGCGCAAGATTCTGGAGATAGAAGGGCTATTGAAAAAATATGGCGACAAGCTGGAAAGCCTTTCTTCGGACGAGGGAACCTCACAGGCGGTTTCACTCTATCCTAAGAATGACTACAGTGGGCTCAATTCGTTGATGGAGCGATTGAGAAAAGGTAAGTGGAATATGAATACCGGTAAGGACGGATTTCCAGGTGATTCCCTAAGTGAATCTACTAGGCAGTCGATGATGGCAATGATGTTGGCAGGTGATAGCGCACATACATCACCCTCCGATGAGCAGGCTTGGAATGCTTATCTGCTCGATATGAGCAATAACCGTTCTTGCATAGGTGCTCCTGTTTACTTCTTTTTCAAGATTGATACACACCAGTTGAGTGACCATAGACAGCTGATCAATCTCGATGAGATTGCTCGTGTGGCCAAGAAATATGACCTTCGTATCCGTGTGACGGGTGCAGCAGATAGTGCTACTGGCAGTAAAGAGCGCAACAGTGAGTTGAGCCGTAATCGTGCTCGATATATTTGTGAACAGTTGGTAGCGCGTGGTCTGAACGAAAAATATATTGCCAAAGTATCCATGGGTGGGGTTAGCGAACTTTCTCCCAACGATGGCAATCGGTTCACAAGGATAGAATTATTCTTTGAACCAAAATAGATATATATTGTTTCAATAATTCTTGTTTTGTAGGCTGGACTGTGAAGATCGGCCTATTTTGTCAAATATGGGTAGGTAACAATATCTTTGAAAGAAATGTATTATATGTGCTGTTATTCAGGTGATTAGCTCCTTGTTTTCTTGGTTATTTGCCGAAAAAATCGTATATTTGTATGTAATAAATAACTAAATATCAGACAGATGAAGAAGTATCTATTCGTCCTTATGCTGGCTCTTTGCTCGGCATCCTCTTTCGCTCAAACACAGAGTAACAGTGATTCAACTTATGTTGCCACAGAACAGTGGGAATATAAATCGATATTCATCAGAAACACGCATACGTTTGCCAAGCAAGGTGAGATAACATATGAAAACCCGGATAAGACACTGGATAAGTATGGCAAACAAGGTTGGGAACTCGTTGCTGTTGTTCCTCTAATAGCTTCAAATCTATCTTCAGGAAACGCTTATACTAATTGTTTATGCTATACCTTTAAGAGAAAGAAGATTGTCAGCAAGTAAGAAATCCATATTCAAAATGCTATATAGCCTCAGTTCGAATGATATCGGATTGGGGCTTCATTTTGCGTTTGCTGTGGCATTATTGCTATAAGATAACTAGTTTTTGGGTAAAACTCCCCATATAAATGTTAAATCAATATGAATTGTGTGGCAAAAACAATATAAACAAAAATATTATCGTAACTTTGCCACAGAATAATGGAGTAATAAACAACATCAAATCATGAACAAGATAATTGGAAATAATCTCAAGAAGATTAGAACTATTTCTTCTTTTACTCAAGAAGATGTAGCCATTGCACTCGGTATTAACCGTTCCGCTTATAGTAATTATGAGAGTGGAGAACGAGAAATGCCTATCGACTTGTTGGAAAAAGCCGCCGATTTATTTGGCTGTGAACTATATGTATTCTTTGAAGAAAATCTTTCTGAAGACATGCTTCTTGCCACAGCATTCCGTATTGATAATCTCAACGGCAACGACTTGCAAGAGATTATCCATTTCAAAGATATAGTGAAATCGTACATTAAAATGGATCAATTAGCAACAGCTTTATGAGAACTAGCCAAATAAGAGTAATCGAACAAATGGTTGTTAAATTCCGTCAGGATGCGGGTTTGGGAGGAAACGAAGCTATCAACATTAAGAGTTTACTCCTTAAATTGAAAGTTGTAAGTATCTTTCGTCCATTGTCTGATGATTTCTGTGGAATGAGTTTAAGAGATTCATCCTCACATCGTTTCATGCTAATAAACTCCAATCAATCAAAAGGAAGACAGCACTTCACTATCGCTCATGAATTGTTCCACCTTTTCATTGAAGAGAATCCAAGACCTCACAAATGTATGTTGGGCAATGGTATTAAAAATCCAGTTGAGCAACAAGCTGATATGTTCGCTTCCATTTTATTAATGCCAGAAGACGGAATTCTACAATTGCTTTCAAAAAATGAAATTGAAAAAGGAGAGGTTTCATTGGCCTCTGTTCTAAGAATTGAACATTATTACTCAGTGTCACGCCAAGCCCTTCTTAACAGATTAAGTGATTTGTCCTTTATAAATAAGACTAGTAAAGAACTATTATTAAAAATCCAAGTAGCCCAATCAGCACGTGAATATGGCTATGATACATCGTTATACAAACCAGGTAATAATAATCTGATTATCGGAGACTTTGGAGAAAAAGCCCGTATCCTTTTCGATGCAGGCAAAATATCAGAAGGACATTACATTGAGCTCTTGAATAAACTGGATTACGATGGCAATGAATAAGACGAAGATTGTACTTGATTCGGATGTTGTCATCCATTTCATGAAAGGTGATTGTTTTCCTTTACTATTTGATATTTTCCCCGAATACCAATTTCTTATTTTGGATGTTGTTTATTCTGAATTATCAAAAAACCCGCAAACCAAAACCTATATAGATAATATATCTAGGTTTATGGCTTCAAAAATCAAGATGGTTGATTTCATACCTACTGGAGCTATGATGAAGGAATATGCTCTTCTATTACGAACACTCGGAAAAGGTGAAAGTGCCTGCATGATATATTGTTTCGACAACCAAGATGTTCTTGGCAGTAGTAACCTTAGAGATATAAAAGACTATTGTGAATCTCATCAAATCACATATCTTACCACGCTTGATTTTTTATATTATGCTTATACTCGTAAGGTAATGACTAAACAGGAATGTGATGTGTTTATACAACAAGTCATTTCTAAAGGAAGTAAATTACCAGTCGTTGATATATCTATGTATCCTTGTTCTGTTGTGTTATAGAGATTATCAATCAGACCGTTTGTTTAAATAGATTTTCTATGGAGAAGTGATAGCAACTACATGTTATATAATAGCCTCAGTTCAGTGTATCTTCTACGTTGAATTGAGGCTATTCTTTTTCCTCTATACTTGCAGAATTCTAAGTATTCTTTGTGGAACTTACGGTCGCCAGCCTCTATCTTTAGAAGCAGTTGACTTTTAGGGTATTTACCATTTCCCAATATATGACCGCAACCTACATTATAAGATAGTGTGGCCAATAATAAAGAATCCGCACCATATCTACGGAATATGACACAAAGCTTCTTCAAATCTGAGCGCAATAAGGCATCAGCCTGTTTCTTTGTAAGACTCCAGTTTAGTTTTTCTCCAGGTTGTATGCAATGGCCATAGCCTATGTATGGGTAGTCTTTCTTTGTGTGAAGTCCCTCATAGAATTTTATGCAGGCGACTGCTTTATCAAAATCAGACAAGCTATAAATGGATGATGAATGTGGTTGATGCAGCATCTGAGCCTTTATCGTCATAAAGCTTGCTATGAATAGAATTAATAGGATTATGTATTGCTTAGTTTTGTTTGTCATGTGCTTATAATAAAGACGGCAAGACTAATTGTACTCAATCTTGCCGCCATGTGTTTAGTTATGGATTATCTACCTCGATGGTAATGTTGCTCTTCAGCTACATTCTCGGTTTCTTGTTCACTATCGATTTCTGCTTGATAGACCGTCATTTCCGTTAACTTTTCATTTACTCCTTCAAGATTAGCATCCAAGTTAAAATCATGGTCGTATGGGAATTGATGGAGTACCGACATTCCAACATTTGTTGCAGTACCGACATCCATGGTATCCTTTTCTTGACTGTATTGAACATATAGCACACTGCCATTATTCATTTCAAAGATGGGCATACGATTGGTTGCCATTTTGCTGAATTCCTCTGCCACCATAGCTTTAGCGACGTTCTTTACATCTTCGGTAGCATCACTGGGCAAACCATAACGATTGATAGCGTCTCGTACTTCCTTTTCAGATACTTTACGCATAATATCGTAAGTACCACCTACTTGGTTATTATTGACAACAGCATAATGGTCATCTTCGGCAATAACTGTATCTCCTGGATATTTAACGGCTTTGGCATAGGTTTTATCCATATCTATTGCATCGCCATTATCATATTCCCTTGCTTCTTGCAAAATTCCATTGGCATCCATTTTATCCAAACGATTAGTATCATCAGACATTTGAAGGTATTGAATGCTTGAGTAGAATACAGGCTCTTTAGCGACAGATTCTTTATTTTTTTCCTTAACTTCCTCTTTGGGTAGAATAGGATCCAACCCTTGTTCAATACGTTCATTGATGGCATCAATGCGTTGAGTAATCATAGAAGATGCTCGTTTTACATCCAACAGAGTTGTTTTGAGAAACTCTGGCGATTCTTTCAGACTTCCTAACCAAGATTTGAGGTATGCACAAGAATCTTCTTTTACGTTTTTCTCCATACCATAACGACTAGCAATCAGGGCGGCACTAAGCTCTGCAACTAACTCTTCGCGAGAATATTCGGCAGATCCAAATCCATTTCCTTGCTTAAATCTATTCAGTCGTTCTTCCGTGCCGGTGCTATGTGTCATTTCATGGAGAAGGTTACTATAGAAGCTTTCACCATTGATAAATTGTGACTTTTCTGGTACAACAATCTCATCTTTACTGATGGAAAAGTAGGCATTATCCTGATGTTTCGGATAGATTGGACATACCCAACCATTTTTCTCAATCATGGCATCAATAGCAGGGAAATCTATCATCTTGCCATCACCTTTCATCTCTACAGTAGCGACTTTATTAGCTTCTTCAAGCTTAGCATAAAGCTCTGGACGAGCCTCCTGCAAATTGGTTTGAGCGACATTGAATACATTATAGATTTGTAATTTAGGATAAACGGCTATGTTTTTCTTTTCCTCGTTGGACATTTGCTTATAGTCGTCGTACTTAATCTTCTCATGACTATCCTTATCGATGCAGGTAAATGTCGTGATGAAAACAGGAAAACTCTTCTCACCTTTATTGATAGAGACCAATGGTAGCTTGTCACCATTCTCATCTACCATTGGCTTGCGATCTCCTTGTTTATTCTTATCTAAATTAAGGGCAGCTACACGGTCGAAGGTACAGAATACAGGTATTTTATAGCCATTCTTCTCACATTGAAGCATCAACATCAAGGCGTTCATCCCATTATACTCACGCCCATTCATATTCTTCGGCCATATCATTGAGCCCTCGGTAAACCAAGGCTTCTTCCAGTCACTTTGTAGTGTTTCCATCTTCTCAATGAGCATATCGGCGAAACGTTCCAATGCTCTGTCTTCAGCACTTGGACCATCGCTATTATAGAATTTCTTTCCGGCCATAGTTATGCGTTTTGGTTCATATTAGGAATTTGCTGTTTGACCCACTCCGAGATTTCATTCACACGGCAAGAGAGGTTGAGTTTCTCCTGATAACAGCCTAGTTCCAATTCTCCCTTAATTTCTACCTTTCCACTGGGAACAAGAGCTTTGCACTCATCATTCGAGAATCTAACAAAACGCACCCATGTGAACTCAAAGGTCTCTGCCACTTTCTCTGTACTGAAACCTGAGAAGATTTGGTAGTTTCCACCATTCTTATCGGTTTTACGGTCAATCTGCTTGCCTATAGTTCCCTTGAACTCCAAATCACCAGTTACCGAATCGGTCTGTGAGGCTGGATTCAATGTAATCTGTTTAGCACTGAGATTTACGTACAAGTGTTCTGTGCGTTTCTTGAAATTCATCGTGCCCACAATTTCAACACGCTGGCCGATGGTCAACTTGGCTGCTTCGTTTGTGTCATAGCCGTCTTTACCTACACTAATTTCTACTGAGATACCACTACCATTACGGTCTGTTACATCTACTTTCACTGTCATGGCTGTGAAGGGTTTCCCATCTTTACCTGTCTTCATCATCGCTGAGCGACTGATGATACCATTTACTGTTGCTTCTGCTTTAATCATAGTTTGTCTATTTTATTGTTGTTTGTATGTTGTTTTTCATCTTCTTCACCTGAGTTATAATCAGGTGGCATTTCTATTGCTCTTCTTAGTTCGTAGTATGTCCATGTTCCTGATATGAGGATAATGACTAAGAATAGCTTAGCCACGAACTCATTAAAGAGAAGATAGACTCCAAAGTCCCAAAGGAACACTGCTGTTGCCAATGTCGAAATACTTGCTAACTTTCTTGTTTTGTGTGTCATATTGTTTTTGTGTTATCTTCGAATTACTTCATTCTGGTTTTCTGTTTGATTCTGTTGTTGCTCATAGTTCTGTGATACTTGCCCTGCCACCACGATTGAGTTTACGATACCTGATAGTCTTTGGCGTTTCACGTCATCACTCAGTTCTGCATTATTCAGCACTTGTGATAACCTATTTAGTTCAGAAGGTGTCAGTTCATGCGAGAATTGCTGTTTGCCATTATTGATTTCCAATACTGTTTTACCATCTTCTTTTAAGACCAAGGCACTTCCTTTCATGCCGGGCAATAAGGAGGACAAGTCGATACGCTTATTAAGTGCCGCATCAGTGGCAGTCTGCATCTTCTCACTCTCAGATTTGTTATCTATCTGTACAGCCAATGCCATAAGCGAGGTAAACAGGGTCATTGCCATTTCTACAATTGGGTCACCCATACTCATATGTTCACCTGAATCTTCTGACGAGAGGATTTTCTTCATCCAATCATCCGGTGATAGAGTAGTGTCTATCTCAGGAGTATTATTGGTTTTGTATTTTGCCAACAGGTCTTCACCATTGTATAAGGCTTTCAACTGGATGTTTCCCTTTTCGGCAATCTCAGCCAAGTATGCAGCCGGATCTAAATCTCTTGTCGTTCCATCTGCAGCGATTTGTTTTACGCTCAAATGAAGATGTTCCCCAGTGGTGTGTATACCTGTATTACCAGTTACGCCCAACCTTTGTCCTGCGTTCACTTCATCACCGGCTTTTACGTTAAGACTACTCAAATGCAGATAGCTGAGCTGAACTTTATCACCATTCTCACGCTGATATTCCACCGTTACCGATTTGCCTCCTGCAGTGTTGGCATTTTGATTTACAGCCACTACTTTTCCCTTATCTTCTGTTGCCAAGATATCGTCCTGTTTGGTTCGGATATCAATGCCTTTGTGCATCTGTTGCTTGGAAGAATCTGTTGGATCACTACGCATTCCAAAAGGTGAAGTAACCAATATGAATTCATTACGTTTTAGAGGAAAGGAGTAATTACTATCAGTAGTATTCATTGATACTGAATGATTACTATCATTAGTATTAGCTATACTACTATCAGTAGTTCGTGGATTCTGTTCCACACCAATCTGCTTTCCTTGGGCTTTCATTTCCTCCAAAACCATGAGGTCGTATTTAGCGAGGTCGTTACGTTCAATGATTTTAATCAGGTTCGGAGCATACGTTCCAGCCGTAGCATATCCTGCTCGGTCTAACCCCTGTGCCCATCCTTTGTAGTTGTCGGGAGAAAGACTGAAACAAGCTGCATAGCGTTTGTTGTTTCTCAAGAATTGACTATGGTGTTCATACGAATCACCCACACTGGCATAACTACAGAATT
>CALNBT010000268.1 GCA_937874345.1 uncultured Prevotella sp. | reverse complement strand
CAGTGAAAGGCTTTGAATATGGCGAAGGCTTTAACAGCGTAAACTTCAAAGGTAGCGAACTGAACGATGTTTTTATCAATGACAACGGTACGATCCGAACAGTCACAAATCACAACGGTGGCATTCAAGGCGGTATCAGCAATGGTGAAGATATCTATTTCAGAGTTGCTTTTAAACCCGTTTCAACCATTTTAATGGAACAACATACGGTTGACGTTGACGGAAATCCAATAACGTTTAAGGCTCGCGGCAGACACGATTCGTGCGTGGTACCTAGAGCCGTTCCCATTGTAGAGGCAATGGCTGCGATGGTAATCTTAGACAGTTACCTGCTCAACAAATCGGTTTTAATGTAACAAGATCTCTGCTATCTAACACCATTGTTAGAAAAAGCTAGCGCTAAAAAATATTTGGCTGGCAACGTTATGTATTGATAACGGTTGCCAGCCAAATGTGTTTTGAGACCTTGATGTTACTTACTCTGGGGCAAGGACGATGTCGACTGACTTGATTTGAATAGCTTTCTACGCAGCCAATCCCTTACCGGTACATCGTAAAGCTTGTAAGATGCATAAGCTGTCATAATGGCCATGAAGAACAAGCCTACATTGACCATGATGTGTTGTGCCAAAGGAACATTCTGGTGTGTAGAAAGCCATCCCCGCATCAAATAGAAATAGGTATAATGGGTGATGTACAATGGATATGATAACTCGCCTAAGAATGTGCAAATCTTTTTAGAACGAACATCCGTCATCTTGCTTCCAGCTCCTACAGCCAGAACGATTGGGAACAACACAATAATGCATACTGCTTCATATAGACCGTTCAACCATGACCACTCACCAAAACCTATACGCGGCATGGCCAACATCGCAATGATGAGCAGTGTGCACCACCAAAATCCGCCGCGAACTTTGATGACTTTACCGATACGAGAAAGCAACAACCCAGCAAAGAACGGAAAGAGAACGCGAGACAAAGCGATGACTATCTGGTCGAGTGAGAACGACCATCCGCCAATAACTGTATAGATTTCGTTGGTTCTGTTAGCCCATAATCCAAATAAATCCAGGCTGAGACACAGGTTAATCGTCAACAATCCAAATAGAACCACAAAAACAGAAAGCCATACCTTAGACATCTTTCTGAAGAACAAAGCATATAAGATGTTAGCCACATATTCATATTGCAACGACCAAACCGGACCAGCAAAAGTGTTTGTCTCTACCCAACCTCTGATATCCCAACTCGGCAGAGCGGGCAACATGGTTAATGCATAGAGCGCTAATCCCAACACCATCAACCAATTTGCATCGTGAATGAGTGGACATGTAGGACTGTCGGCCAGATAAAAGGTACACAAGCCCAAGAAAGTTCCCATGATGACCATCGGATGCAAGCGGACCAAACGACGCTTGTAGAAATTCCAACGCGACATTTTGTCCCACCTGTCATCATAGGCATATCCGATGACATAACCAGACAACGCAAAAAAGAAATCTACAGCCAAGTAACCATGATTGATTATCTGGTCTCGTGGTCCTGACGAATAAGGCTCAAAAATATGAAACAACACGACAAGAACAGCCGCAACTCCGCGTAATCCATCTAAAATCTCATAGCGCGGCTTTGACGCTAAGTACACATTGTTCTTATCCATTATAGTT
>CALNBT010000267.1 GCA_937874345.1 uncultured Prevotella sp. | reverse complement strand
AAGGTAGATGATGTGATACCTTTGGTATTGCAGAATCATCTCAATTCAACTCAGTCGGATAGCTTCAAATATATTACCGGTGCCTGGGATGATAATACCATCATCAAGCCTGAGGATTATGCTGTGATCCCTGAAAAACGTATTTTACCTTCCACGTCCCATCAATATCCATGGCTTACGGATGATGATTTTTTCGAGCCTGCCTTGATTAAACTTGATTACACGATTGATCGCGATTGTTTTTTTGATGGTAATTTGACAATTGGTTCGAGGGATACAGATAACAATCATTTTGTGTTGCCCTTGAAGCCTCTATACTTCAAATATTTTAATGTCAGTGATTTGTGGGGAACAATTAATGGGCGGCCGCGTTTTGAAATGAAACATACCGTAATGGGCAACAGCGCGTCGGTGACGGTGACGTTGAGAATTCCTGTACAGAAAGAACGTCATTTCATTACATTGCAGCGTACATATGTTTCTGCACAACATGTAGACTTAACGTATGATACCAAAAACAATCACGGCTATTTTATTACAGTCCCATTTGCCTTGAGCATCTTCCCGTTTGTTCGCACCGAATCACTCAAACAATATAATGTTCAGTTGGTTGACAGAGCCTTGGGAATGTTGCAGAACTATCGGCTCGACTTGACATTCTTCCACGACGGATATCGAAACGGAATTAAAGATGAAGAACTGCTTGTACGCGAACGTTCGTTGAAATCAGAGAAACGTGTGGGCTCTTGTTATTATCGGCTACAAAGTGATTTTGATTACATTACCATTAGCCTCAGCGACGATCACGGTCATTTAGCAGCCCAAGGAATTCTGTGTCCGAAGTGGCCCGATTATATCCAAGGACATGAAAGCTTTACCTTTGCTGTTGACTTTGGAACGACCAATACTCATGTTGAATCGCAGCGTACGGGCAGCATGCCCGAACCATTGACAATCAGTTCGATGGCACGAGAACGTTTGATGGCAACCTCATACAATGGTGGCAGCGTTTTATACGACGTGATTATTAAGCAAGAGTTCTTGCCCAAATCTATAGGAAACAACTATGGATTCCCTCAACGTACGGTGCTTTCTGAGTGCGAACGCATGGATGCAGAAACTGTTGATCAAATTTCATCTTTGGGAGATGCCAATATTCCTTTCATTTACGAAAAAGAATCTATAGGATATGGTAATCGTATCGTGGCTAATTTGAAATGGTCAACCGAATTGGCCAACAACAAGCGAATCAAGGCCTATCTCATGGAATTGGCGTTATTGATGCGCACCAAGGTTTTGTTGGAAAACGGTGATATAGCCAAAACACGATTAGTTTGGTTTTATCCGTTGTCCATGAAAGTAGGCAATATCAGAAAGTTGGGTGAGATGTGGGAGAAAACCTTCAAGGAGGTCTTTGGCATTCCGGCCACAGAAGATCATCTTATTAAAATGCCAGAAAGCGTTGCGCCATATTATTTTTACAAGAGTTCCAACCTGTTCAAAGGGGCGGCTAGTACAGTTGCTAACATCGATATCGGTGGTGGCTCCAGTGATGTCGTTGTGTATGAAAGTAATGCCAAACAGCCAACCTTATTGACCTCTTTCCGGTTTGCTGCCAATGTGCTGTTTGGTGATGGATTTTCTGATGTTCCTCATGGAGATACAAACCCCATGCTTCTAAAATATGTCAGATATTTCAAACGACTTTTTGATGCGGATGATGATAAATACGGCGAACTGAATGGTATCCTAGACGATATTATGGCAAAGAGAAAATCTGAAGACATAAACACTTTCCTATTCTCGGTTTGCAACAATCAGGTTGTGGGAGGCAATGATGTTTTCTCTTACAATATGCGATTGAATGAGGATAGTGAACACAAGATTATCTTTATCTATTTCTTTGCTACATTGATTTATTATGTTGCCCGGATGATGATGCATCATCATCTGGATATGCCACGCAGTATTATGTTCTCGGGAACGGGTTCTAAAGTGTTGGATATCGTCGGAACCAAGCGTGATTTGGACTTGATCTCTCAGGCAATCATCGAGCGGGTTTATGGACGGCCATACGATTCGAATGGTTTTAGTATCGTGATGGAGAAAAACGAGCCTAAACAAATAACCTGTAGGGGAGGGCTGATGCAAGTAAGCGATAGAGACGGATACGATCAAGTGAGAGAATTGAACGAATTGTTGGATGGATTCGATAATTCCATCAAATACAATTATTCGATGATTGAAAAGGAGACACTACTTTATCAGGATATGGATAATCAGGAGATACGCAATGCAATCTTGGAACAAGTTAGGTTATTTAATGATTTATTCTGTCAGTTGTGCGATGATATCCATGTGGTTGACCGCTTCCTGGTAGACAACCATAGTCTGCAACGTTTTAAAGACTTGATGAACAAAGATCTTGAACATTACCTCATCAATGGATGGAATTTTGTCAACAAGAACCAAAATGACAAGAATGATAATGATGCCATTGAGGATACGCTGTTCTTTTATCCGATTATTGGAAGTATTCGAAACAACCTCATCGACAACCTTTAAATGAAATGCTGAATGTTTAAAAATCAAATTGAACGTCAAATACAGGAAAAGCTGGAACCTATGAATGGTCGTTTAGACCACTTGGAAAACCACTTAGTACTACTGAAGAAGCAATTGAAGGCGATTGAAGAGCAGATAGATGGACTTCGTTTACAAATGAAAGATTTGTCTAATAGGGATAGGCGTAATGAAGATATGATCAATGGTGTTGCTGTTGAAACGGAAAATAACGATCTAGCTGATATACATACTCAAAAAGTTTATTATCTTCAAGCTCCAAGTATAGAAGGGAGTTTTTCCGAATGGACCTTAAACGAGCAGATTGGAAAAAGTATTTATCAACTTTCTACAAATGATGGTATCAACGGTACCTTTATCGTGCTTGATACACCTGATGCCATTGCTACCGCTATGATTAGTGTTTCTCAGTTTATCAAGCCTGCTTGCAAGATTATTGGTAATACAGCTAAGTTACCGCGTCGAATAGAGACACAAGAAGAAGGGACTGCGGTTTATGAGAATGGAATCTGGAGGGTTGTCAACAAAGCCGTAGTGATTTTCGAATAGGGTTCATGAATATTTTCTAATGGAAAAACATCAGAATGAACAAATTCAATCTCATTACTATAATCTTTTGAAAAAGTTATGCAAGTAAAATGTCCAAAGTGTAGATTACGTTATGATACAAGTGTTCCTGCTGGGGTACAAGAAGTTTCTTGTGTTTGTCCTCGGTGTGGTACCCCATTTACATTTTTGACGAATGAAGATGCCTCAGATGAACTGGATTCCTCAATAAATTCTCAGTCTGATGGTGAACTTCAGTCCTCTCGATCTCTAGATATTGAAGATATAAATTCTGTAACAGACAATGTTCAGATAAATGATGAGAATGATCATTTGTCAAACCCTTCTCCTATTGTTAAGACCGGGATGGAATCGGAATCTGGTAAAGTGAAATGGGAAAATTCACCTCTGCAACAACGGCAGTTCAATCACCAAGACCATTCAAAATCACTACCATCTCGATCTATTGGTTGTTTTGGGTCGTGCTTCATCTCCTTTCTCATCATTTTGTTGATTGTTGTTTTAGGACTTAGAGGGTGTCTTCAGTCTAATCATACAAAGAAGATCAATGGGGCATCTTTGTCTCAAACCTTAATAGATATTCCCGAAAAAGAAAAAAACACTGACGGGCAACAGTCTTCAACTTCTAAGACAGACCTTTTTGAAGAAATTCACCCCGGTAAAGTTCCAAGTTGGATTCAAGGTGATTGGAAGTTCCATACCAGTTATGGTGATATCCTTTTACATATAACTGGTAATAAGATTACCGAGGCAATTGATGATAAAGTGGCTAATGGCAACTTCTACTATAAAAATAAAAGTTTGGTTTGTGACTTTGGTGATCCAAAGAATATTGCTACCTATCGGTTGGATGTCAACCGTCAATTGATAGATGCCGGAAATGGCATGTTGATGGCAAAGGTGTCTGAAAAGTAAACTGCCTCAGAAACATTGCTCTTCTTGGAATACCCACTATAAACAAAAGAAGATGTATAAAGCAAAATCTTTATACATCTTTTTTTGTTTATTCTCCCTCTCTGCGATAGGGAGTTAACGCTTAATAGAGCTTAGACGGGCTTTATTGCAGTATCTGTTCTGCATGCTCTTTTACATTGATTTCTTTCGGTGAGATGATACGT
>CALNBT010000266.1 GCA_937874345.1 uncultured Prevotella sp. | reverse complement strand
ACTTGGATGAGTGTTGATGTTACGATTTTACCATGGCAGGTTCATTCTTATGGTGTTGATTTAGGTATCTAAATTCTATGGTATACAAAATCCTAATGAATAAACGCTGAAGGATATAATCATTTAAATATTGCGGAACTGTCCTCGCCATTAAAGGACAGAATGTCGAAAGAGGGGGCAGTTCCGTTCTTATTATATTAAACCGACCAAGAAATTTTAAAAGGATGCAACGAATGAAGTTTTTATCTTACAAGATGTTAATGACGCTATTCGCGTTGGGAATGATTCTATGGAGCTGTGACTCCTTTATCTATGATGATTTGAAGCATTGTCCCCAAGGTGTATATGTGAAGTTTTATGCAAAGACACCTTGTGCGTCGGATACAACATTCATCGGGAGCGTTCCGACACTCACGGTATTTGCATTCGATAAAAATGATAAACTGGTCACCTCTGTAACGGAAAAGAATGTTTCGCTGAGCCGTGATTATCAGGTTTTGGTACCTGTTTCCGACGGAGACTTTACCTTTGTAGCATGGGCCGGTGTCAACGAAAAGTTTACGATCGGTTCCTTTATTAATGGCACCACTACTAAGAAAGATGTGATGCTAACCTTGAATTCTTCCTCCGGAAAAGCCGTTGATCTCAGCGGTACAACGCTGTGGCAGGGTGAAAGTCCTGTCGTGTCCCTTCCAAATCCGGATAAAGAAGGTTCTGTTTATAAATATACGGCCATCAACATGAGAGAAATGATCAACCATGTAACGGTGAAAGTGGAATTGGATGAGAACACGCTGATGGAAGACGGCGTTGTGCCTCAGGATTTCACGGTAGACATTTCTTCGGCTAATGGAACGACAAACATTGACGGTAGCATGCCGCTCGGGGCAACCCCACTCAATTATCCTGCTTTGAACGGCCGTTATTATAATTCCGGTGACATTAGTGACCCACAAAAAATTAATTCTGCCAGTTGGGACTTTTCCATGATGGATTTGAAAACCGGTTACAATAACCAACTCACACTTCATTATGTAAAGGGTGGTAAAACCGTTTTCAGTGGTGATCTGATAGGAAGTATATTATTGCTTTATGAAAATCAGACCAATATCAATATGGCTTGTCAGCACGATTTTGTGATTAAGTTCAGACTAACCGACTGTTGTGCATCTCACATTTCGTGTGATATATTCGTGAACAACTGGCTTGTTCACAGCTATGATACACAGCTGAGCATGTAGAATGAAGGCTTTCAAAGCATCTCCTTTCAATGTGATTATGAAGAAAATAAATTATATATATGCCATACTGTCCACCGCAGCACTTCTGTTCTCCGGATGCTCTGCTTCATCCGATCCGGATAATACATCTAATGGAGACTCCGAAGTCTATCTTTCGGTTACCCGTGCGGCGTATGTGGATGGTACCGAGTCAATCAATACAGACAATATCGACTATGAAGACCGCGTACACGATTTGGCTATGTTGGTGTTTGATTCCGGCACGGGAGAGAAGGTTGCCGAATATTATGAGTCAGGTATCGCCATGTCGGGCAGCAATACGTTTGTTGTAAAACTGACTCCGGGGCAACGCGATTTCTTTTTCGTGACAAACATGCCTGCTATGACAAGTGCTTTGCAGGCAATAACCAATAAATCCGATTTGATAGACAGCATGGCTGTTTTACGTAATCTGGATCCGGCCCTTTATCTGGGAGCTTCATCTGACAATGGATTCCCCATGTCAAGAGTCTATATCAACCAAACCGTTACCAAGGGAGGTAATATTTATCAACCGGCACCTTTCCTTCCTGATGGGGAGAACAAGGTGAAGCTCATCCGTGTGGTTGCGAAGTTAGAGGTTGATATCGCCAAGTCAGCATTAGGTGGTACCTTGGGAGTGAAGAATATATATTTTCATAATGCCAATAGGCAATACTGTCTTGCCAATCCTTCTGTTACGATACCGTCTCTGTATTTTACTGATGGTATGCCATTGAAAAAAGCAAACGACTCAACATATGTCTGCTATATGCCCGAGTCAATTATCTCAACGGCAACATGGGGTGTATCGGGAGACCGTAAGCCCATCAACTATTTTACAATTGAAACCACCGAAGGCAAGACCTATGACATACCGATCATTTCCAATGATACGAACATAACCACGGATTATTTGAATAAGGCGACCGGTAACGACGCCGGCTTTACACCCGATTATAACATATGGCGCAACCATCATTATAAATTTACCGTAAACAATTTGCAAAAGATAGAGATTCTCTATCATGTGAACGATTGGAATACAGTAAACAAGTCTCTGTATATGGGTTACGGCTATAATGTGGAAGTGGATGGTACCACTGTGAGCATCAGGAATACGGTTCAGGCCTGTCCGCCGTTTTCAGTAACGCTTAAAACCCTCAATGGCATCACTTTTAATGACGGTACAACCCAGCAAACTTTCACGGATGTAAGTAGCACTGCTTCTGCTGCTTATAACTTAAATACCACACCCTTATCCGGTGATTATTTACAAGTGATTTATAACGGAACTGTGCTAAAAACTTTTACCAAATAATATGTCAATGAGAATAGACAAATTGATGATCATACTGTTTGCAGGTTTGCTTTTGGGCGCATGCTCATCTTCAAGTGAGGATGCGGAGGGAAGCTATTCGGGAAAAGAAAAAAAAATTGAGCTCTCGTTTTCGGTACCCGACTATACTTTGAACATGACGAACGGTACTGCAGCATCCGTTAAAAGCATAACAAGGGCTGGAACAGTGACTCCCGGTAGTGCAGCAGAAAGAGAAATAACGAATCTCTATGTCTTTCTTTTCCCTACAAATAGTTCACAGGTTTTAATTAAATACTATATAAGTACTGCAGCATTTACGGGTGGTACGTGGGATACCACAAATAATAAGGTTATTCTTAACCTGACTCAGGCTGAGATAGGAATGCGAAAGGTATATATTGTGGCGAATTGCCTTGATTTGAAAGCAGCATTGGATGGGGTAACATCAGAAAGTGGATTCCAGACTGTTTTCCGTCAGACGCCCAAACCGTGGTCGTCAGACCTTGGAAGCCCGGTAGTTATGTCCGGAAATGCCACCCATGATTTTACCTCCGGCTATCAATTGAATAATGTTCCCCTTATACGGGCCATTGCCAAAGTCGAGCTGAATATTATACTTAGTTCCGGTTTTCAAGTAGTACCAACCATAATCGGTAACAGTTTGGCTGAATATAAATATCGTTATGTCGGCTTTGACCAAAATACTTATGTCGTGAAGCCCGACTTTAAAACACCTGTTACAGTTAACAGTTCTTCCAATATATGGCCAAATACTTCTGATTGGACCCAGTGGGGATCTTCTTTGAACTCCTCACCAACTTCAGATTCGGGAGCCGGTTATACTTTGACAAATAGCAAGGTGGTAACTTTGAAAGTAGTTACTTACATCAATGAAAATGATGCAGCAGGTTCTGCCATAGAAATAAATTTGCCACGTGCGGATGAAGGTCCGCTGCCTCCTCCCGAGTTTGGACCTGAATTGTACAGACTTCCTCTGCCAGTTAACATCGTTCGGAATACTTGGTACAAATATGATGTGACAATTTGATAAAAAATGAAAGATTGAATAAATTGCAAATGAAATACAAATTTTTATATTTCTTAGGTCTCATCATGATAACATCTATCATGGTCAGTTGTTCTGATGAGACAACGGGATCTTCTGAATCGGGGGCAGACCCCAACTTGCAAGAAAGTTTAATGAAACTTATCACCGTTCGTGACGATGGTAAGATAAGCCTTTCCATCGATGCACCCACCGAAGCAAGAGAGAGCATCTGGATAGATCTTAACGCCGATGGAAAACGTGCTGTAGACGGATCTGAAGATGTTAGGATATATAACGCCTACGAAGAATACACATTTTCTGAGAATATAAAAGAGATTGTTATACATGGAAATATAACTTATTTGGGATGTGCATCAGACATGCTGACCGGTTTGGATGTCACTGCGAATCCATATTTAACAACGCTGAATTGTCCGCAGAATAAATTATCAGGCATAGACATCTCAAAAAACAGATTATTGCAACGCTTTGACTGTTCAGAAAATGAAATAAGTTCACTTAACCTTTCTGCCAACTTGTCCTTATTATCTCTTTGGTGTTATCATAACAAACTAGAGTCATTGAATGTATCAAGCAATACAAATCTTGCTGCATTGGATTGTTCTGATAACACACTGACGGCGTTGGATGTTACCAATAATCCGTTTTTAGAGCGCTTACTTTGTTACAATAACAGCCTTACTTCGCTGGACATATCCAAAAGCGAAAAATTGAGCCGGTTATGGATGTACGGTAATCGTTTGTCAGATAACGAAATACAAAAAATATCCACCGCTTTAAATGAGGTGACAAGAGGAGATCTCTGGTTGTCTGATAAGGTGCCAAATGAATTGCAAACTAAACTTTCTGCCAAAGGATGGACAGTGAGGTAACCGGAATAGGTTCTGACAGGTATTAAGAAATTTGATTATGAAATACATTCATTATAGTTTTATAACGAGAGCAATCTTCACCGTAATAGCTTTTCTCTTTTTTTCCATACAGATAAAGGCACAGTTTACGATCACCGAGAATTTCAGGGGAAGTTCCGTTGGAAGTAACATTATCTTAGGAGGGAAAGGAACTTCTAATGGTAGTCCTTTTACCGCCTATTTAACGTCTGGTAATGTAGACCCGGTTAACCAAGGCTGGCTCAGATTAACCAATGCTACAACAAACTTAGCTGGGTATGCATACATTAATAAAGCATTTCCTGGCACATTGGGCGTGACGGTTGAATTTGAATATAAATCATGGCGAGATGTTTATGATGGCTACAACGGTGCCGATGGATTTTCTGTTTTCTTGTTTGATGCAAAGACACCTTTTCAAATAGGTGCTGATGGAGGTTCATTGGGATATGCACAAAAAACAGGTCAAACAGGATTGCCCGGTGGATATATAGGTATCGGAATCGACGAATACGGAAATTTTGGAGCATCTACTGAAGGGAAAAATGGTGGATATTCATCAAGTTTGGTACCCAATGCAGTAACATTAAGGGGTACTGCGTCATCGAATTGGAAATATTTAGCTTCAACAGGAGTCATGCAAGCTTCAACTTCTACTAACAGTGCCAATTCTGTAGATTATAATA
>CALNBT010000265.1 GCA_937874345.1 uncultured Prevotella sp. | reverse complement strand
AAAGTCATGGAGATTGGACGGCAATTTGCACCATATTGCGACGCAAAGTCAATGCTATTGATCATCACTCGATTTTTATTTACAATTTAATGCTTTATTTAATGATTCCATATACAACCTCTTTGTCAAAAAATCATGTTTCTCAGAAAACATGGTTGGCTTGAACCATTTTCAGAAATGAATGAGCTGAATCGTTTCAAAATACCAGAAAGGAAGTCCAAATGGCGAGGAATTCATTGTGGAAATTCCACAAGGGTTTCAGACTTTCTTATTTTTATCCTTACCTTTGCCTTACTGATGTAGACAAATATTAAAACACATAGATATGAATAAACGAATCTTATTTCTTGTCATACTCCTTGTTTCATTAAGACTTTCAGCAGCAGAAATACCAAAGGCCGACTGGCACGTCATACCGCTGCCACAAAGTGTTTTAATGAAAAGCGAAAAGCCTTTTATATTGAGCCCCAAGACTACATTGCGAATCGACAGAAGATGTCAAGGCAATGCCGACATGACACGCAACCTTGCATTTCTCCACAGCTATGTCTTGGAAACAACAGGCCTTGACCTCAGGACAACTATCAAAGAAAAGAAGAATCAAATCACGTTGGGTCTTTCCAACTGCATTCAAAATCCTGAAGGTTATGAGATTGATGCCTCAAAAAATAAAATCAACATTTATGGCGCCACCTCTGCCGGCGTATTCATCGCCTTACAGACGCTGCATAAAGCCCTTCCACTAGTCGAAGGAACGAAGAATATAGAACTTCCGGCTGTGAAAATTATTGACGCACCACGATTTGCCTTCCGAGGATTTATGATCGACTGTTGCCGTCACTTTTTCCCGGTATCGTATATAAAGGAAATCATTGACATGCTGGCTTTGCACAACATCAACAACTTTCACTGGCACCTAAGCGACGACCAAGGCTGGCGCATACAAATCGACCAATATCCAAACCTGGTGACCGTTGGTTCCAAACGCAAGGGCACAATGAAAGATTGGGAATCGAAAGTTTGCGACAGTATCCCTGTTGAGGGCTATTATACAAAAGAAGAAGCAAAGGCAATTGTTCAATACGCTGCAGATCGACACATCAATGTGATTCCCGAAATTGACATGCCAGGTCATACCACTGCAGCCCTTGCCAGCTATCCCTGGCTGGGCTGTACGGGAGGACCTTACGAGGTAGAATGGCGACCAGGAGTATTCGAGGACGTGATGTGTGCCGGCAATCCGAAGACACTACAATTTGCGAAGGATGTGTTGGCCGAAATCATGGAAATATTCCCCTCACGCTATATCCATATCGGTGGTGACGAATGTCCCAAGACACGATGGGTACAATGTCCCAAATGTCAAGAGAAAATCTCAGAACTGGGTTTGACCAATCTCGATGGCTATTCCAAAGAGAACCGACTCCAAGCTTGGTTTATGGACGAATTGGGCAAATTTATCCATGAACACGGCCGTAAAATGGTTGGCTGGGACGAGATGCTGCAAGGAAAGCCCGACAGTTCG
>CALNBT010000264.1 GCA_937874345.1 uncultured Prevotella sp. | reverse complement strand
TTGTTATCCTTCTACAACGATCTTTTACCTAAAAACTAAAACCTGATACGAATCTATTTACCTAATAACCAATACCTGATCGTATACCTACTCTCAAATTCTTCGTTGTATCAAAATCTGTCTCTCGACATGTTTCTGTCATTTCTAATTGACAGTGCAAAGTTACATCTGTTCCCGCACACAATCAAGAGATTTAATGTCTAAAATGAAAGAACTCTCTTTTTCTTGACCTACATCAAAAAAACAGATTATAGAATAACTAACTTTAGATGAGCGTAGATAACATCTTAGCTGGCATCTTATTATATATATAATTAAAAGTACATCTCAATATAGAAGTATCTGATGAAAAGGACTTATCTTTGTAATCAGAAACCATTCAGAAACTCACTTGATCTTTAATCAATAAAAATACCGATGAATAAAATTCTTCTTATTGCTTGCGGATTCCTTGCAACATTCAACTTACATGCCCAAACCACTCAGAACATCCAAATGGTACCGTTTACTAAAGTTCACCTCAATGATGCATTCTGGACCCAGCGGCTCAGAGTAATGAAAGAGACCACCATCCCCTACGCTTTCAAGAAAATGAAAGATGGTGGATACATTCGGAATTTCGAGATAGCGGGAAAGATTCTCTCTGGTGAAATTCCTGCCAGGCAAGAAAAATTCCAATCGAATAATGTCTATGACGATGCTGATCTATACAAAGTAATTGAGGGAGCATCTTATATTCTCAGCATGGAGAAAGATGAAAAACTGGAGAATGGAATAGATTCGATGATTAATCTTGTTGCCTCAGCACAAGAACCTGACGGATATTTACAGACCAATTGGACCATCAATAATCCAAGGCATGAATGGTATGGTGGACAGCAATGGATGATGGACTGGAATCTTAGTCACGAAACATTCAACATAGGCGAATTGATTGAGGCTGCTGTTGCCTATCATGATGCGACAGGAAAGGACAAACTGTTAAAAGTTGCCATCAAAGGTGCTGACTTAATTTGCAAAAGATTCAATGAAAATGGAATAAAGATGGCTCCAGGACATGCTGTCATAGAGATGGCTCTTGTCAGACTTTATGAAAAAACGGGTGATGTAAAATATCTAAATGAAGCGCTGTTTTTCTTAAACTGTCGTGGTATCCGAAAGTTTGATCCTGCATCCAGTGACATGCGCGTCAATGGAAGATACTGGCAAGACCACCTTCCTGCCATTCAACAGCGGGAGGCTTTCGGACATGCCGTTCGCGCGATGTATTTCTATTCGGGCATGGCAGACATTGTTCGGCTTAAGATGGATAAACAATATGAAACGGCTTTGAATGCTATATGGGACAATATTGTGTCAAAGAAATATTATATCACAGGAGGATTAGGAGCGAGAGACGTTAATGAAGCTTTCGGTGATGACTATGAACTTCCCAACGCCCAGGCTTATTGTGAAACATGTGCATCTTTGGCCAACTGTATGTTCAATCTTCGTATGTTTCGGCTTTATGGCGATGCCAAATACTTTGACATCATCGAACGGTCACTCTATAATGCCACTTTAAGTGGACTTTCAATGGATGGCACGCGTTTTTTCTATGCGAACCGGCTGGAAGCAACCAGAGGGCAAGACCGCAGTGAGTGGTTTGGAACATCATGTTGCCCTACGAACTTGTGCAGAATCATTCCTGCAGTCCCCGGATATTTCTTTGCTACAGACCAGAAAGCAATTTATGCAAACTTGTTTGCCAGCAATACAAGCAATGTAGACTTCAATGGAAAGAATGTTTCTTTGATTGAGACCACGGGATATCCATGGGATGGAAACGTGAAGATCACGATAGATAAGACTGCAACCTCGCAATTCATGTTAAAAATACGCATACCGGGATGGGCTGTTAACAAACCTGTCGCTTCAGACCTGTACACCTATAAATCTTCAAAATCGAAGAAAGTTGTGATCACAATCAATGGAAGACCCTATGCTTACCAAACAGATAAGGGGTATGCTATTGTTAATCGCGCATGGAAAGCGGGAGATGTCGTTGAAATCAATCTTCCAATGGATGTTCACATGGTTAAAGCAAACGAGAAAGTAAAGGCCGACAACGGACTGGTGTCTGTTGAGCGTGGTCCAATTGTCTATTGCGCAGAAGCTGTAGACAATGGAAACCAAATGAACAATCTTTACTTGCCAGCATCAGCAACGTTTACAACTGGAACAAATGTGAACAACGATGATCCAGAAATAACTCTCCTTACTGCCACGGCCAAAAGGATTGAAAGACATAACAACAAGTTGATAGAAAGCAACACTGTTCTCAAAATGATTCCGTATTACTATCGTTCACACCGCGGAACAACACTTATGTCTGTATGGCTGCCCGACAACGCGAACAATATCAAGGAGCACCTGACATATATTGATAAGGTAGAAATTTGTAATCAGGATTCAGAGAAGGCACATAATCTACAAGGTAAGAATATGAACGCTGACGCCTCTCTCGGATGGCGTGATGCCAGAGATGGATACATATCTTACGATTTGCAAATAGATCCACACCAAACAAATGAACTGGTATTGACCTATTGGGGAAATGATGATGGTAACAGATCGTTTGACCTTTTGGTTGACGGAACAAAATTTGCTTCAGAGACCGTAAATCGGTTATCGCCAAACGAATATTGCAATAAGCATTATGTCATCCCAATAAATCTAACCACTAGTAAGAATAAGATCAATATCAGGCTTCAAAGCCATACAAACAA
>CALNBT010000263.1 GCA_937874345.1 uncultured Prevotella sp. | reverse complement strand
CTGACGTGCCACAACAACTCAATCTGATACTACAACAGATAGAACAAGAAGCTAAAACAAATCTTTAGCTGACAAAATAGTGTAAACCCAAAAATAGACACTTATTCAATTAAATAAATCATAAAAAATGGAAACAATTCTTTCAATTGCAGGAAAGCCAGGCCTATATAAACTGGTGTCAAGAGGAAAAATGAGCTTGATTGTTGAAGCAATCGATGAGACGCATCGTCGCATGCCTGCCTTCGCAAAAGACCGTGTAACCAGCTTGGCAGATATTGCTATGTATACCGAATCGGATGACATTCCTTTGTGGAAGGTACTGAAAAACTTGGCAGAACTTGAAGAGTCTAAACCTGTATCTCTGAATTACAGAAAGGCCAGCGGTAAAGAACTGCGTGAATATTTTGCAAAGGTATTGCCATCTTTCGACCAAGACCGTGTCCATGACAACGATATCAAGAAATTGTTCCAATGGTACGACCTGCTGGTGAAAAACGGCTTAAGCGATTTCGAAACGCTGCTTGCACCGACACAAGGCGAGAATATAGACGACCGAATGGATGAGTCTGCTGAAACCGCCGACAACGTTGAAACAGAAGCTGGTGCCAAAAACAAAGCTGAATAATGAATATCAATTGCACCTAGCCAAACGAAAACTAGATAAGTGTTGATATACTCACATCTTCAACCCAAACCCTTTGATCAAACAAATGGTTTGGGTTGAAGTGTTTATGGGGTTTGCCACAATGCCCTTGCCACGGCAAACCCCCACTCAACGTGGTAAAATTTTGTTTTTGAATGACCGCTACAAATCATGGATGCAGCAAAAAAATATAATGAACTTAATGCATATTTCTTGCTTTTTATTTTGTTAGTTAGAAATAACTAACTAATTTTGCATCATCAAAAGCAAGATGTTAAACAGCTGTTCAACTGGAAGTTATTTGACAAAAAGCGGAATACCTTACATCTTGGCGATAAAGTTCTTAGATATGAACCCAAAAATAGTAAATGCTATTTCCCGATTCTCACGTCTGATAACAGATGCAGAATCGAAAGTTAAAGATTTGTTTGATGTGAACGACCTCACATCGTCGCAACTCAATTACATTGAAACGATTGGCGAACTCGGTAACCCCAACGTTACCGAACTGTCGGTTGCACTTGGTGTAAAAAAACCGTCGGTAACAGTGGCCATCGACAAGCTGATTACCAAAGGCTTTGTATACAAAACGCATGCTGATAATGACCGTCGTTCATCACACTTGCACCTAACAGACGTGGGTGAACAAATTAATCAGCGCCACGAATTTGCACACGAATACCTAGCCCAACGCATTGAAGAGACGCTCAGTACTGACGAACAAGAGCTGTTCATCTCATTGGTGAACAAACTGATGGACAAGAAATCATAATTCCAATTGGGCATCTTGCCAAAAAGGATATCTTACTCGATCTTGAAAAACAGATAACCTACAAAAAAAATTCAACTATCGATGAAACAAACATGGGAAGGATTAACCTCTGCGGAGGTTTCTAAGAAACAAGCCAAAGAAGGCTACAACGAGTTGCAAGGTAAGAAATCACGCAACTTTCTGAATATCATGGTGGGTGTCATCACCGAACCCATGTTTATTTTGCTCGTTGCCTGTGGTACACTGTACATGATTCTCGGCGATTTGCAAGAAGGCTTTATGCTTTTAGGCTTTGTCGTCATGATTATGGGCATCGAATTTTTCCAGGAACGCAAGAGCGAACGCGCCCTCAACGCCCTGAAAGATTTAGCTACGCCACGTGCGTTGGTGATCCGCAATGGTGAAGAGATCCGTATTCCAGGCCGTGAGGTAGTAACAGGCGATCTCCTCGTCCTACAGGAAGGAGACCGCATACCTGCCGATGCCACCGTATTAGAATGTGTAAGCTTACAGGTTGACGAATCCTTGCTGACCGGAGAATCTGTTCCGGTTAGAAAACACGAATACAACAACGAAAGCTTAGAAGTCCAACCGGGTGGTGACGACCTGCCATTTGTCTATTCGGGATCGGTTATCGTGCAGGGCAACGGATTGGCACGCGTAAACGCCATCGGTATTCAAACCCAGATAGGCAAGATTGGAAAGGCGCTTGAAAATGTAGAACAGACGCCAACCAAACTGAAAATTGAAATCGGAAAGCTGGTCAAGAAAATAACGATCCTTGGTGCTTTTTTGTTTTTAGTGGTGGTCTTAGCGTTCTATTTTATCAGAGGTAGTCTGCTCAACGGTATTCTGGCCGGACTTACCCTGGCCATGGCCATGTTGCCCGAAGAATTTCCTGTAGTACTGACTGTCTTCATGGTGCTGGGAGCTTGGCGTATCTCCAAACGGAATGTACTCACCCGACAACCTGCTGCCATTGAAAACCTGGGGTCGGCTACCGTTCTATGTACCGACAAGACGGGGACACTGACAGAAAACAGGATGGTTGTGACACAATTGTATAACAAGGAAATGTTTTGGGATGCCAAAAAAAACAAAGGCTTTCCCGAAGAGTTTCATAACATCATCGAGTTTGGAATTCTTTCCAGTCAGACCAATCCTTTCGATCCCATGGAGAAAGCCATCGTCAAGATGGGTAGCGATTTTCTAAGTAACACCGAGCATATACACGATAATTGGGATATGGTACGCGAATACCCATTGTCCAGAGAGATGATGGCCATGTCTCGCGTATTCACCAACAACGAAACCAGCCACCGCACCATCGCGGCCAAAGGAGCTCCAGAGGCGATCTTTGACCTTTGTCATCTCCCTGTCGACGAGATGAACAAATATGCCGATGCCGTACAACAAATGGCTGCCTCGGGCTTACGCGTATTGGGCGTTGCCAAATCAGATCTCGACGACCCTACCCTTCCCAAGAAGCAGCACGACTATGATTTCGAGTTTCTCGGACTCATCGGGCTATCCGATCCTATCAGAAAAGAAGTGCCGAATGCCGTCAAAGAATGTCATCGTGCCGGCATCAGGGTCATCATGATTACGGGTGATTATCCGGCCACAGCGTTAAATATAGCCAAAGAAATAGGACTGACGAATTCGGAGACGTGTATCACAGGACAAGATCTGAACAATATGAGCGATGAGGAACTGTGTGAGCGTATCAAGACTACCGATGTATTTGCACGGGTGATTCCCGAACAGAAACTGAAGATTGTGAATGCCCTTCAGAATAACCAGGAAGTGGTTGCCATGACCGGCGATGGTGTCAATGACTCACCCGCACTGAAAGCCGCGAACATCGGTATTGCCATGGGTAAGAAAGGCACCGACGTAGCCCGCGAGGCCTCAGACCTGGTACTGATGGACGACAACTTTGAATCTATCGTAGGTGCCATCAGAATGGGACGTCGCATCTTCGACAACCTGCAAAAGTCTTTGGGATACATCTTTGCTGTCCACGTTCCCATCGCAGGACTATCCCTGATACCGGTGTTCTTTGGCCAATTGCCACTGATTCTCTGGCCCGTACATGTGGTCATCATGGAGTTGATCATCGACCCTTCGTGCTCCATCATCTTTGAAGCCGAAGCTGCGGAAAAGAATGTGATGAACCGTCCACCGCGCAACATCAAAACGCATTTCTTTGGTTCCAAAAAGATATTAGCCAGTTGCTTCCAGGGATTATGGATTCTGGTCGGCACCTTGGGAATATACTTTGGGACATTGGCTTTAGATTTGTCAGAAGGACAGGTACGGGCCATGACATTTGTCACGCTGATCACCGCCAATATCTTCACCATTTTGACCAACCGGTCATGGACAGAGTCTATCTTTAGCATTATGCGAACACCGAACAGTACCGTGAAATGGGTTGCCGGTGGTGCGATGATTTTCCTGGCACTGGTGCTTTACATCCCGTTCCTGCAAAATCTGTTTAAGTTTGCACCGCTCACCGTCACTGAAATTGTTATTTCAATATTAGTGGGAGCACTAACCATCACCTGGTTCGAGCTGTTCAAATGCAACCAAAGACAGAAGTAAACAAAAGCCCCTGTCAACCCCTCCGTGAAAGCAGGGGGCTAAGTAACCAAAAATAAATATCTGGTTTTAAGAGATAGACAACTTACTTGACTTTACGCCATTGAAGTTAAAGATATAATCCAAAAAGACGATACACAAGGAATTTTTCCTTTGTATCGTCTTTTTTGTCATTACTTTCTCTCTCTTTCGGGAGGGTTGATGCGGGTCTTTTTGGAAGGATTCAAGCGCACATCCCTTCAATATACCACCCTCCTATCGGAAGGGGGAAACGAGGCTTCCAGGGAAGGCTCCCTATATCTTCAACTTCGCAATAATCTTTCTCTGTTTGCCCTCGCCGATCATCGGCGCATGACCATCTTCAGGGAAAAATACGACAAACTCGCCGGGATGCA
>CALNBT010000262.1 GCA_937874345.1 uncultured Prevotella sp. | reverse complement strand
TATCCAACAGTTCCTTCCAAAGAAACCGAAAGAAGCTTCTGGGCCTCCACGGCAAACTCCATCGGAAGCTTGTTCAAAACCTCTTTGGCATAGCCATTGACAATCAATCCCACTGCAGCTTCGGTTGGGATTCCACGCTGGTTACAGTAGAAGAGCTGGTCTTCGTTAATCTTGCTAGTGGTAGCTTCGTGTTCAACGATAGCAGTATCGTTGTGAATATCCAAATAAGGAAATGTATGGGCCCCGCAATCGCTGCCTAACAACAGACTGTCGCACGAACTATAATTGCGGGCATTGTCGGCTTTAGCTGTAGCTCTTACCAACCCACGGTATGAGTTTTGACTGTGCCCGGCACTGATACCTTTGGAGATGATGGTGCTTTTGGTATTCTTTCCCATATGAATCATCTTGGTACCGGTATCAGCCTCTTGATAATTATTGGTCACAGCAACAGAGTAAAATTCGGCCTGTGAGTTGTCTCCACGAAGGATACAAGATGGATATTTCCAGGTAATGGCGCTTCCTGTCTCTACCTGTGTCCAAGAAAGTTTAGAACTTTCACCACGCAAATCACCGCGTTTCGTTACAAGATTCAAGACGCCGCCTTTTCCATGTTCATCACCAGGATACCAGTTTTGAACAGTTGAATATTTCACTTCTGCACGATCGTGAACAATAATTTCAACGATGGCAGCATGCAGTTGATTCTCGTCGCGCATAGGGGCTGTACATCCTTCCAGGTAACTCACATAGGCATCGTCATCTGCAATAATCAATGTACGTTCAAACTGTCCTGTATTACGAGCGTTGATGCGGAAATATGAACTCAGTTCCATCGGACAGCGCACACCTTTCGGGATATAAACGAATGAACCATCACTAAAGACCGCACTGTTAAGCGTTGCAAAAAAGTTATCATTATAGGGTACTACTGTCCCCAAATACTGACGAACCAAATCTGGATGCAGTTTTACGGCTTCGCTGATGGAACAGAAAATGATGCCTTTTTCGGCTAACTTTTCCTTAAAGGTTGTTTTAACCGAAACAGAATCCATGACTGCATCGACGGCAGTACCACTGAGTGCGAGGCGTTCCTCCAATGGAATACCTAGCTTGTCAAAGGTTTTCTCCAACTCGGGATCAATCTCCTTATTGAGCGGTTTCTTTGCCAATGGATCGGCATAATATGAAATCCCTTGATAATCTATTTCTGGCAAATGAACATGAGCCCAAGTGGGTTGCGTCATCGTCAGCCATTGTCTAAACGATTTCAACCGAAATTCGAGTAACCATTCTGGTTCTTGTTTCTTGCTTGAAATCAAACGAATGATATCTTCGTTCAATCCCTTTTCGATAATCTCGGTATGAACGTCTGTCGTAAATCCGTAAGCGTACTTTTGTTCGGCTATCTTCTTGACAAACTCATTATTTGTATTGTTGACTTCTTTCATAATGTGATAGTAGGGACAATCCATCAAAATGGACGCCCCTACATATTTAGACTACAAATGATATGCCATGTAAAACATGGTCACAAATGTTATGGTTATCAGACTTACCAGAAGAAGACTCAGTATAAGAAGATATCGGTCCATTCATATCGTTATTGCAACTCAAGATGAATTGACAGAATAAAGGGACGGGTAGGCATTCCGGAACAAAACCGATGTCGTTCGCCATAGTCTTCTTTCCTTTCTTCTCCTATAATGTCTGTTTAACTTCTATTTCAGTGAATGTTTCAATAATATCACCTTCCAAAATATCGTTGAAATTGACAAGGCTTATACCACATTCAAAGCCGGTAGCAACTTCCTTTACATCATCCTTATATCGCTTCAATGCATTGATTGGGGCTGTATGGACGACAATTCCATCACGTACCAAACGAGCTTTATCTGAACGGTGAAGCTTGCCTTCTGTCACAATTGAACCGGCAACAGTTCCAACCTTAGAGATCTTGTATACCTGCCTAACCTCTGCTTGACCAGTAACAACTTCCTTGGTAATCTTATCAAGCATACCTTCCATTGCTGCCTTCACATCATCAATAGCATTGTAAATAACAGAGTAAGTGTTGATTTCAACACCATCTTGCTCTGCCAGCTTACGTGCTGCAGCCGAAGGACGAACTTGGAAACCAACGATAATTGCATCTGAAGCATCTGCCAAAGTCACATCGTTTTCACTGATCTGACCAACTGCCTTATAAATGACGTTTACATTGATCTTCTCGGTAGACAGCTTAATGAACGAATCACTTAATGCCTCGATACTACCATCGGTATCACCTTTGACAACAATATTGAGTTCCTTGAAAGAACCCAAGGCAATACGGTGAGAAATATCACTTAAGGTCAGACGTTTCTGTGTACGCAAGCCTTGTTCACGCTGCAACTGTAAACGTTTATTAGCGATCTCATGCACCTCTTGCTCTGAATCCAGCACGTGGAATTGGTCTCCTGCAGTAGGAGCGCCATTCAAACCTAGGATGATAGCGGGTTCTGAAGGCAGGGCTTGTTCAAGTCTCTGATTGCGAACATTAAACATGGCCTTGATACGTCCCCAGCTCGTTCCGGCAATCATGTGATCACCAACTCTCAACGTTCCGTTACTAACCAAGACAGTAGACACATAACCACGTCCTTTATCAAGACTTGATTCAATGATACTGCCTGTAGCACTACGATTTGGATTTGCTTTCAGATCAAGCATGTCTGCCTCGAGCAATACCTTTTCCAAAAGCTCCTTTACGCCAATACCCTTCTTTGCGCTGATCTCCTGGCATTGGTATTTACCGCCCCATTCCTCAACAAGAAGGTTCATTTGTGCAAGATCTTCACGAATCTTGTCCGGATTAGCTCCCGGTTTGTCGATTTTATTGATCGCGAAGACCATCGGAACATTCGCTGCTTGCGCATGCGCAATGGCTTCTTTGGTCGTTGGCATCACACTGTCATCTGCAGCAATAATGATTATAGCGATATCCGTTACTTGTGTACCTCGAGCACGCATGGCTGTAAATGCCTCGTGACCAGGAGTATCCAAGAAAGTAATGTTGCGCCCGTTATCCAATGTTACGTTATAGGCACCGATGTGCTGTGTAATTCCACCAGCCTCACCTTCAATCACGTTCGTATTTCGAATATAGTCAAGCAAAGAAGTCTTACCGTGGTCGACATGTCCCATCACGGTAACAATCGGAGCTCGTGGCTGTAAATCGTTTTCGTCGTCCAAGTCTTCAGCAACTGCTTCCTGAACTTCAGCACTTACGTATTCAGTATTGAAGCCAAATTCGTCTGCCACCAAATTGATGGTCTCTGCATCGAGCCGCTGGTTGATAGATACCATAATGCCTACACTCATCAAGGTACCGATAAGTTCATTGACACCGACATTCATCATCGTTGCCAACTCGCTGACAGTAACAAACTCGGTCAGCTTCAATACCTTGCTATCTTTTCCTTCTGCTCTATCGGCAGCACTGATACGTTCTTGAACGGCATCACGCTTTTCCTTACGGTATTTAGCTCCTCGTTTGTTTTGAGTTCCCTTACTAGTAAGTCTTGCCAACGTCTCTTTTACCTGGCGTGCAACTTCTTCTTCGTTAACCTCAAGTGGTTTTTGTGTACGAGTCCGGTTGTTGGTGATCTTCTTTTTCTTGTTGTTGACATTCTTGGCATTCGCATTATTGCTTGGGCCTACCTGCTTTGAAACGGCATTGATATCAACACGTTCCTTGTGAATACGAACGCGCTTTTTCTTTTCGCCTGTAGTCTTATCTTCACGTTCCTTGCGACGCTCTTCCTTTGACTTCTTCTTTGGTCGCGTGCTCTGGTTGATCGTACTGAGATCTATCTTTCCCAATACATTCACCTTCGGCGTATTCTGTATCATGATTTCACTCTTCGTCTGGAAGATTTCGTCATTTGCTTTTGATTCAGAGGTCGTCTCGGTGTTCGTTTGAACCACTGGCTCTACTGCTTGTGGAGCCTTTGCTTCCTGATGAACAGGTTTTTCTATAACCTTATTTACAGGTTGAACAGCAGCAGGCTTGACAACTTCCTTGGGTGTTGGTTTAAAAACAGGCTCAGTTTTAGGAGCTGCGTTTGGCGTTTTCACCACAATCTCAGAATGATTTCTTTGAGGTTGAGCACTGACGGCAGCAGTAGACTCAACGGGACGCGGTTTGAATTCCGATTTTTTTTCAACTTTCTGAGCACCAGGATCTTTAGCAACGCCTTTTTTGTCGAACGTACTTAAATCTATTTTGCCCAATGGCTTGAACTGTTGCTGAGCAGGTTTGTCAAGCGCAGTATCGGTGTTGGGTGTCTTAGGTTCGGGCGTATGTTTTTTATCTTTTGGTTTCTTTTGGAAGATCTTTTCTGCTTGATTCCGCACCTCGGCGTCTTGCTTAAAAGCCTCCACGAGAGCTTTGTACTGGCCATCGTTCAGCTTAAAGTTAAGCTCAGGCTTCACTTCCCCCAGCTCACTTTTCTTTTCTAGGAATTCAACTGCCGTTTGAAGTCCTATGTTTAATTCACGTAATGCAATATTTAATCTGATGCTCATTGAAATTTATTTAACTCTTATTTTTTTCTGCAGTATGCTAACTCTTTATTTCCCGCTTTGAAATCAAATCGTCACTAAAACGAAATGAATACCACCGTTACTGCTCAAATTCAGCTTTTAGGACATTTAGCAAATGATCTACTGTCTCTTCCTCTAAGTCGGCCTTTTCGATCAGCATTTCTCGTGGTGCGTTCAACACTTGTTTTGCAGTATCCAATCCGATAGCCTTGATAGCATCGATAACCCACTGGTCGATTTCGTCGTCAAACTCATCCAAGTAAATATCCTCATCTGCATCAGCATCGGCAATTTCCCTGAATACATCTATCGTATATTCTGTCAACATTGAAGCCAGCTTGATGTTCAAGCCTCCTCGTCCGATAGCCAGACTAACCTCTTCAGGTTGCAGATAAACCTCTGCCTTGCTATTTTCCTCATCCAGATTAATGCTGCTGATATGAGCAGGACTCAATGAACGCTGAATAAACAGCTTGATGTTTGATGTATAATTAATAACATCAATATTCTCGTTGCATAGTTCACGTACGATTCCATGTACACGACTACCCTTGACACCCACGCATGCTCCAACAGGATCAATGCGTTCATCGTAGCTCTCTACTGCTACCTTTGCGCGTTCGCCAGGCATCCGGGCTATCTTTTTTATGGAAATCAATCCATCGTTGATCTCAGGAACCTCTGCTTCAAGCAAACGTTCGAGGAATACTGGACTAGTACGTGATAGGATTATCTTGGGATTATTGTTCTCGTTGTCAACTCTTAGGATCACGGCACGAATGGTTTCGCCCTTTCGATATTGATCAGCTGGAATCTGTTCTGTCTTTGGCAAGATCAGTTCATTGTTCTCATCATCGATCACCAGCACCTCACGCTTCCAAATCTGGTACACTTCTCCAGAGATGATCTGACCAACACGGTCCTTGTATTTGCTATAGAGAGAGTCATGTTCGAGCTCCAAGATCTTGGAAGCCAGCGTCTGGCGAAGGTTCAGGATGGCACGACGACCAAACTTGGCAAAGTTGATCGGTTCAGAAACTTCTTCACCCACTTCATAGTCGGGTTGAATAGCGATTGCTTCTTTCAGGGCTATTTCCTTATTTTCATCTGCCACTTCTCCATCTGCCACGACAATACGGTTACGATAAATTTCGAAGTCACCTTTGTCAGGGTTTACAATAACGTCAAAATTCTCATCGCTACCATAAAGTTTGGCAAGTACATTTCTGAAACTTTCTTCCAGCACACTTACCAATGTAGTACGGTCGATATTCTTCGTGTCCTTGAATTCACGAAAAGTATCAATCATGCTGACGGATTCTTCTTCACTTTTTCTAGTTGCCATTATGTTATTTTGTATTATTAGTTACGTATTTACCGACATCGGCTTTATTTGAAGCTGATCAGATATTTGGTATGCTTCACCTGATCCATCTGGAAGGTTTGGTCTACAGTCGTGAGTTCTGGACGTTTCTTATCTGTCGCCTTAACTCTCTTCTGTACAGAAACCACAAATTGATTTCCATCGACAGATTTCAAAATACCTTTATATTTTTTTCCATCACCATCGAGCACTTCAACCTCTTTGCCGATAAAATTGACGTATTGCTGTGGAACCTTAAAAGGTTGACCAAGTCCGGCTGATCCAACTTCCAGTTCAAAATCTTCTTCATCTCTGCTCAGATGGTCTTCAATGAAACGGCTCAACTCGACGCAGTCTTCAATCCAGACTCCTTCGGCATGGTCAATTTCAACAATGATCTTGTTATCTTTGCTTATCTCGACATCTACCAAGAAATAATCCTTGTCTTGTAGCCATTCCTTAACCAGCTCTTTTACGACACTTTTATCTATCATACGTATTTAATTAGAACGATGTATCCTATATTCAAAAAGAAAATGAGGAACTTTCTGCGAAGCCCCCCATTCCACTGAATGCTGCAAAGATACGTTATTTTAATGAAATACGCAAATAATTGATAAGAATTCCTACATTATACAAATTTTTCTGGCTCATATCCCACAAAGAACGGCATATCAGCCTGTTTCTGCCTATAAGTTGTACGATATCCAACCAAATTTTCAACTACTTTATGCTGATTTTCTACAGCAGTTTTTCATAGGCCATACGCTTGCCTTTGACACCATAATCAACCTCACCGCAATAAACATATCCTATCTTGGGAAGCATGTCCAACATCTCTACATTGTCATGGTTAGTATCAACTTTAATGCTGTTCACTCCAATTGATTTAGCCCAATTTTCGACCTCTGCAAAATAACGTTTTGACAAGCCTTCCCCACGGTGTGACGTATTAACAGCCAGCCGATGAACGACCATATAATCCGATTCGCTGAGCCAATGTCCATCCAGGTCGTCATATAACGGCTCTCCGTTGAGCGCAACCGCAGCATAGGCCAGCACCTCCTCGCCACTCACCAGCACATAACCATGCCCTTCACGAATGTCACAGAGCAGGATCTCCTGTGAAGGGTAGCTGGCAGACCACTGTTTGCGCCCAATGGAAATCATCATATTGCGTGCATTGTCGAGTGCAGTCCATGCACCGTTAAAATCAGAAAGCGTAGCTTGGCGAAAGATAATATTCATCGATTTAAATGTATTGATGAGTCCAAAAAAACAGACTTAGCTCGACACAAGCTAACCCTACGTTTTCGGCATCACTGGTTTATAGTAAAAAAGCGTTGCAAATATAAAAGAATGTCACTAAAAATATTCTTGACGGCATGTTATTTTTTTGTTAAATTTCATGATGTCAGGCCTATCATGCCTTAAACCTAAAGCAAATTTCTCGGTTTCGCGAGAAGAGTTCTCAAAAAAAATCTTGAGTTGATTGCTTGCTACATACTACAAAGGGAATAAAGGAAATAGCCGAACTACGAAGGAAAATGAAACCAAGCAAAACATTTGCATGAAACAAACCCATGCAAATTGACCGGCAAAGTCAACGGAATTGAAAATCAATCTCAATGCAATCGGCACTCAAAACCATTGAGTTTGCAAACTGGATCTTTTCAAGCTTCTAACAAATTGATTATAATCATATTACAGCATACTTGGAAAAGTCTTTAAAAAGGTTGCAATACGACAAATTAAAAACAAATTGGTAAACTGAACGATACAAAAATCAACCGTTTAGGTCAATCACTTGATTTACCTGAAAACGGGTCAACAATTGTTGCCTTTGCTCAGACGTAGCGATAAACATCGCCGTTGACAACACTTCTCCTTCTATAGCCTTGGGGGTTACCACTGCAACCGACCGCTTACCGTCAACAAACAGTCCTGTAGCCGGGTTAACAATATGTCGCCGGGCCATGCTGTCGTTGCCCGACGTGGTAAGGCATTGGTCTTGAAGACAGACCTGTTCCCCGGTCTGCTGCAACGATAGCTGCCATCCTTTTCCGTCACTTCCGTTACCCATAGCCATCACAGAACTGTTTCCAAGGTTCACCAAGGCATCCTCAATAGAGCGACTTTTCAGCAAACGATGAATTTTATCCAGCCCATATCCTTTAATCATTCCCGAAAGGTTGATGCGAATGCCTGGTTTGAGAAATCTGATATGACTATCTTGTATCCTGATAGCATGAATTGAATCCGGGGAATAACCTTCTGAATCGACTGTTATATCGAACAAACCATTGGTCTGTTGGTGAAACGTCAGACAAGAGGTCAGAATCTGGTTGAGTTCGGCCGACAAGGCAATTTCGTGATGCCAGGCCAACCGGTTTACTTGTGCCAGCTCGCTATGTTCATTAAAGCAATTGGCCATCAGCTCGATATCGGCAATGTACTGTCGGATATGAGAGCTGACGGCTTCAAGCTCCTGTTCTGTTTTCTGACTACAAAAAAGGATGTCTACACGCGTATGCATGGCCGAAAACCATGTATAATAAAGACCTACCCCATTCGGCTGGGGCCGATAGACATGTGGAAGTTCCAAGGTTATTTACAGTTCTTTAATCTTGATATTTTTAAAGCTAACCTCATTGCCATGGTCCTGAAGCAGGATATTTCCATCCGTCAGGTTACCAAAGTTGGGCCAGTTCTTATACTTGCTGTAGGCAACCAATGCGTTCCATTCTTGGTTGTTTCGTTCGTACTCGATAATCTTGACATTGTTGAGCCAGTGCTCAACATGGTTTCCCTTCACCACAATCATGGCAGTGTTAAAGGTGTTTATGTCGAAAATCTTGTTTTCGGGAGCAGGTATCAAGTCATAAAGTGAACCCAATTTACGGTTTCCTTTCACCCCCAACTTGGCATCAGGATGCCTTTGGTCGTCAAGGATCTGGAACTCACAACCAATGGCCGATCCTTCTCCCTTGTTCATATCGGGATCTACGAAGTACTTGATGCCGCTATTTGCGCCGGGAGTGATCTTAAAATCAACTTTCAAGATAAAATTCCGGTAGGTACGCGTGGTAACGATATCACCACCATTGGCAGCCTCTCCACCATTTCCAGCAAGCACCTTGAGAATGCCATTTTCGACAAGCCAACCTTTTTGAGGGAAAGAACTCAAACGAGCACCACGCCAGCCATTGGTTGTCTTGCCATCGAAGAGCAGTTTCCACCCTTCTTTTGCCTCCTTAGCAGAGAGCGTGTTGTCGATGCAATTCACCTCGGGGGTATCACCCTCGGGGGTAAGGTATTGGGCAACATTTTCAGTACAGATACGAATGTTACGCCAAGCCATGGTCTTGTTTTCATCAGCCTTGTTACCTATTTGATGAACCTGCAAGGCAATGAATCCTACAGGCGTCATGTCATCCAGCAAATTAGCACATGCAACACCATTGACCCACGTACGGATGGATGTTCCATTGGCCTCTATGCGGGCTTTGTTCCAATCGTTATGCTTGAAAGCTTGCTTTGCCTGAGGGTTCTTGGTCAGCGGATAAAGCCATCCACGACGCGCTTCGTCATAAATGCCACCAGTCCATGCACGGTCAGAAGGATCCATCTCGAATTGGTATCCATGTACTCTACCTTTCTGATACGACGGTAAACTCTCGCTACGCAACTGGACTCCAGAATTGATTCCATCCGAAACACGAAACTCGAACTCGAGGATAAAATTGCCATAGACATTCTTTGTTGCCAAAAAAGAATTTGGGGTGCCCATCTTCGGATGACCGACGATGGCACCTTCTTCAACAACATAACTGGCTTTACCATTCAATTGTTCCCATCCTTTCAGGTTCTTACCATTGAACAGGGGTTTCCAGTTTTGTGCAAAAGCACTACCTGCCATTGCACAACACAATAAAATGATGCTTAATTTTTTCATTAATCTATTGAATATTCATAATTAAATCTTGTAGAAGTCTTCCCATCCCTTTCTTGGTGGCATTCCGGCCAGCATGGAATTGGCAAACTCGTTATTAGTAAACCTCTTGAGACGAGGGTCAAAGAACAGCTGTGTGTTCATTCTTTGTGCAATAACACCCAAACAGAATACCTCACTCAGTACACCATTGATTTCGAACGGCGAACGTGTTTTCTCGGTACCCTGGCAGGCTCTGAGGAAATTTACATAATGATTTGACGGACTCTTCGGTACTACCGGCAACTTATTCTTCATCTCTTCTGCTTTGGCCGATGGAATAATCGATAGGGTACTGCCATGGCTGCCACCCTTAAAAATCAGGTCTTTCGTATAGATTATCTTTCCGGGATTAAGCGTTGTAACGGGGGTATTGCCTTGATTGGTTGATGGAATATCGGGATTGTACTCCGAATTGCCATATCCTTTTGGCAAAGGAGGAAGGTTATCGAGACCATCATACCATGTAATGTCGCATGGAGGCATATTGCCTCGTGAAGCGAAACGGAACAATATGGTTGAAGAATAAGGGTAGAAATAATCGTTATGCCCCTTTTGATAGGTCAATGACACTTCATACGGTAGTCCCAAATTCAGGAATTCGTGAGCAGTATCAAGGATATGTGCTCCCCAATCGCCTAACGCACCCATGCCGAAATCGTACCAGCAGCGCCAATTTCCGTAGTGAAATTTATCAGAATAGTCGTGATATTGGCATGCTCCAAGCCAGGTATCCCAATCCATATTTTCAGGAATTGGCTGTGCATCAGGGAACTTGTAGATGTTGGCATCCCAACCATGCCAACGGCGAGGGTTGTTCATATGAGCGGTTATAGCTGTGACATCCTTGATGATACCCGCTTCTTTCCATGCCTTGAACTGAAAATAGTTGCCTTCAGAATGCCCTTGATTGCCAACCTGGGTCACCACACCTGGATGACGACGAGCATTTTCCATCATCAGTTCTGCCTCATGAAATGTTCGGCACATCGGCTTTTCCAGATAGATATGCTTACCATAATTGAGGGCCATCATACCAATAGGAAAATGCATGTGATCGGGAACAGAAGCCACAACAGCATCAAATTGGCCGCTGTATTTCTCAAACAGCTCCCTGAAGTTTCTGAATCGTTTGGCATTCGGGAACTTGTTCATCACCTTTTGTGTATGCTTGGCACCCATATCAACATCACATAGAGCCACTACATCCACCATATTGGTCTTTGCAATCTCTTCAGCGTTTTGCTCTCCACGATTCCCGATACCGATGAAAGCGACCTTTACTTTATCCTGTTTAGCCGACACCCATTCTTTGGATGTCAACGGATTGGCAAGGATATTCCCTACAGAGCCGAGCGTTATGCCTGCGGTTGCCATTCCCATGTCTTTCAAAAATTGTCTTCTTGTGGTCATATTATAAAAGTTAATTTATTGGTTTTTCTTAAAAGTCCGTTTGATTCCATATAGAATTATCCTCAGAACAATCCACACGACATACAGGAAGATCGTAAAACAGATGACGTAAATGATTGAAGTGAGAACCTCCCATGCAGGAGCATGATAGGTAACGATAGCAATAATGTTCAGTATATTTGAAAGAACAAAGCACGTTAACAGCGCAAATAGCTCGTGTTTTTGTCGCTTTCCAGTAATGATCAAGTCTTTCATATCTTCTTTACAGCTTTTGTTTTGTAGACATCATAATCAATATAGTACTTTTCTGGGAATTCAATTATCTCGCCTTTTTCTATGGCTTCGTGTCCAAACAGACACAACTGACTGGCATAATATCCTTCTTCGGCTATATTTTTGGGTTGCTTGTTCACGATGCAAGCCTCTACAAATGCTTCCGTTAACAACGAAGTGCCATCGTTTTCGGGACGTTTACCCAGAAGATATTCGCCACCATTCCCGTTGGCTGTTTCAGGAACCCAGCTGGTTCCGGCAAATGGAATATTACCAAAAAACTTGTTTTCCCAATCGTTGACCATCTGTAAGAAGGCTGGTGCTGGGTCAACATCCTCAAAATAATACTTTCCGAGTTCTGGCTCTACAGTTCCCTTTCTACCTAATATTTGTTCTTCAAGGCCATAAAACTTATTGGCGATATCTGAGCCATAGGTCATTTTGCGCCCATCTTCAAAGACATAAATCAAATTCACATTGTCGTAAACATCTCGTCCATCTTTCCAAAAATTGATAGAACCATGCCCCATCACCTTCTTAGGCAATTGTCCCATCGCCCAAGTGCCGATCTGAAGTTGGTGGCATGCCAATTCTGTCATGACCCCTTTAGATGATTCTTTGTAGAGACGCCAGTTGATAAAGCGTTCTAACTCGGGTTTAGGCACAGGACGGCGCCAATCTCCGTTGCGGTTCCAGTGGGAATAAACGGCCGTGATCTCGCCAAACTTCCCTTGATGCACCAAATCCATCGCTTTGATATAACGGGGATCAAACAGTCGTTGCTGCCCTGTAAAAAACACCTTCTTCGTGGCAAGATGAGCCTGATACATCATCAAACACTGATCCATATTGTATCCGATTGTCTTTTCACAGTACACATGCTTGCCTGCCGCGAAAGCATCCAAGACAATTTGGCAATGAGTATGAAGCGGTGTGGTTACGATTACTGCCTCAATCGATTTGTCTTCCAACAGACGCCGGTAGTCTTTATAGGTCTTTGCTTTCGGAACTATTTTTAAGGCTAAATCCAGTGAAGGCTGATAAATATCCGCCAATGCAACTATTTCCGCCTTTGGGTTCTGGGACAAGAAGCCTAATAAGAACTGTCCACGAGAGCCAGGGCCAATCATCCCGATCCTGCATTTTTCATTCTTTGTTTCGTTTACTTCAGAGAATGCAGAGAGCCAAGGACTTGTAACGGCCAGCGCACCAGCCCCAACGATACCCAGCTTCCGCAAAAAATCACGTCTTGTGATCACAGAGTTTTCTCCCATCATTTGTGGATTTCTAGATTATTTTTTAATTGATTAGTATCCTTTTAACATTAGATTGTCATCACGGGGTAGTCTTCGCATTGCTGTATGCGTGAATAGAACTAGGCAAAAATGACTATTTCATATCTTTCTGTTAAAGCGTTTTCAAATACAAAGGTCAGTATCTCGCGTACAGCTATTATCTAAATAAAATTATAAATAATATATATGTTAGAGAGAGTTGTACCTTCTATCAATCTTTCGTATATTCAATTATTAAGCATATTAAACCAAATCATCAAAGACTATTTTCCTGTTACTATAAATCTCTGACGAAATGGAGATGTGTTTCCAAGTTTGCCTGAATTTAACACAAAATAAATTCTAATCTGTATCGAGACAAAAGAAAATACATTGTCATACGTAAAGCAAAAATAGTAATAAAATATTATAACTTATTTTCATGAGTTGTTTTTTTAGCTTACTGGCGATTTATTTAGATAAAATATAAATAG
>CALNBT010000261.1 GCA_937874345.1 uncultured Prevotella sp. | reverse complement strand
AACTGGATGGTGGAAAGCTACTCATTAAAACATATTTATAAGGTAATGAAGCGAACTGACAGATTATGATATTTTATTTCTCAGGAACAGGAAACTCCAAATGGGTAGCTAACAAATTAGCTGAGGCAACGAATGAACATTTATATTTCATTCCAGACGAATTGTCGACGTCTTGTATATACCATTTGACTCAAGATGAGAGTATTGGATTTGTATTTCCTGTTCATGGTTGGCGTCCTCCTAAAATAGTCAGGGCTTTTATTGAGAAACTGTCTTTCGGTATAAACAATGAAGCATTGTCTCAAGGCAAGCAAGCAAGTACTTCCCAACCATATGTATACGCAATTTGCACTGCTGGGGACACCATTGGCGAAACAATGGATATCTTAAAACAAGATCTGCTGAAAAAGAAGTTGTACTTACGTTCTGGCTTTTCACTTATCATGCCAGAATCTTACGTTGGTCTTCCCTTCATGGATGTTGATAACCAAGAAAATGAAAACCGAAAAATAGAAAACAGTTCAAATCTTCTGAACGGATACATCAGTAACATTCTGCTGAAGAAACCTAACATCTGGGATCTTACTTTAGGGAAATGGCCTAAAATAAATTCAAGGGTTCTTGGTGGTGTTTTCCATAAATATCTAATCACCGATAATCCTTTCTGGGTTGACAGCAATAAATGTGTTAGATGTGGTATCTGTGCTGATGTCTGTCCTGTGCATGACATAAATGGCGGTTTAGGCCATGAGCCAGACTGGAAACATGACCTTTCCTGCTTAACCTGCTTCTCATGTTATCACCATTGCCCACACCATGCTATACAATATGGACGTCAAACAAAGAAAAAAGGACAATATTTTTTTGCTAAGCATCATTAATTTCTCGCTAATATCACTACATATGAAAAAAAAAGCTCTGCTTCTGATCTTTATGCTCATTACGATTATTGTGTGGGCAGCACCTGCCTTGAAAAGTCCTATCGATGTTTTGCAAAGTGATGGAACAACGCTAACCATTCGGTTACACGGTGATGAACATGCAAATTGGCGCACCACGCTTGATGGAGCGCTATTAGTAAATGTCGGTTCAGACTATTTTATTGCTCTTGTTAATAATGATGGATCATTATCTGCTTCGAACCAGCTAGCACATAATAACGGGCAGCGATCTGATCTCGAAAAGTCAATCATTGCAAATCAGAACCGCGACTTATTTTTCAACACATTAAGTAGTTCTGTAGCGAGCCAAACTCGGTTAAAAGAGCCTATCAGTATGACGAGCACAACCTTTCCTCATACAGGTTCACCAAGGGCAATAGTTATCTTAGTAGAGTTTTCAGACTTGAACTTTTCTGAAAGCAGTCCACGAGCATCCTTTCAAGATTATCTCAATAAAGATGACAATACAAGTCCTGTTGATCGGGGAAATCGTGAGAATTTGAACTATCGCAGTGTTAGACAATACTTCAAGGATATGAGTTTTGGGGCTTATACTCCACAGTTTGATTTGTTTGGACCCGTAAAGGTATCGCAAACCATGTCCTATTATGGTACAGGAGCGAATGGCGTTGGCGAAAAACGCAACGAACTCATACAGGAAGCCATCAATATTGTGAAAGATAGTATCAGCAACTTTAAGGATTACGATCTTAATAATGACAATATCCTTGATTTAGTGTATGTTATATATGCAGGATATGGAGAAAGCTATGGAGCACCTACCAATACCTTATGGCCCATGTCTTATAATTTTTCCTATTCTCTTGGGAATGGTTATAGTACAGGAAGATGTGGTATTAGCAACGAACTATTTGGATCAGGCCCACGAATTCAAGATGGCGTTACACAAGCTCCCTGGATTTGCGGAATAGGTCTCTTCGTTCATGAATTTTCCCATTGTCTAGGTTTGCCTGATTTTTATCCAACCAGCGATACACAATTTACCAATTTGTCTGATTATGACAATCAAGGAATGGAGGTTTGGAGCGTCATGGATTATGGGCTTTATAATCGATCGGGGTATTGCCCTGGCGCATATACCTCTTGGGAGCGAGAGGCTTTAGGCTGGATTACCATCCCAACATTATCTTCAGCTAAACAATTTGCCTTACAAGATATTGACCTCGGAGGAAAAGATGGAAGCGTCACCTACAGAATTAAAAATGATGCTGACACCTCTGGAAAGGAATATTATATCATTCAAAACGTGCAAGATACGCTTTGGAACAAATATATCGGAGGGCATGGTATGTTGTTGTATCATGTAAATTATGATAGCTACAGTTTTAGCTTAATGAGTAATTCTGTCAACAATATCAAAGGCAAACCCAGGATGACAGTTGTTGCGGCAGATGGAACACTGGCCTCATCTTATAGAATTGGACAAGACGTTCTTTCAGGAGGAATTACCAATGCACAATTTATGGCACAAGTAGCAGGAGATGTTTATCCGGGGACAAGCAATGTTCGGGAAATTACTGATCAATCGGGCTTAACCAATTATTCCCCATGGACAGGTGGAACCTTGAACAAGCCAATTTACAACATCAATGAACTGAATCATATCGTTTATTTTGACTACCTGAATAAGTTGGCTACAGATAGAATTGATTCAATTGAGAAATCTTTCCTTGGGAAAGACATAAAGATTTATTCCATTGATGGACGTTATCTGGGAACCAATCTGAATCAATTACCCAAAGGAATTTATATCCTGAATAAGAAAAAATATATCGTTAAATAGAGAAATGTCAACCATTTCGAATTTTATATTTTCATCAAAAAGGGACAATTCGCATAGAATTGTTCCTTTTTGATGAAAATATCAATCTTCATTTACAAGATCCATCATCAGGTATACTTCAACAGTTTGGATATGATACTGTCTTAATAGCTTTGAATCCATCACAAAAATATCAAACAATGATTGGTGATCTTGATCGTTTTGCTTTTGAGACGATCGAGTAAGTTTAAAATTCTGAAACAGTTCTACTGCCTCCGGAATCTTCATCAAGAACCATTTACAATATCCGGCATTTAGACTATCCTCAGGAATTTTCTTTTGATTATTAAGCAATCGTGCATAAATAGTTTCAGCATTTTCTGGCTTTCCTTGACGAAGATATCCCCATGCCAAAGAACGTTGAACCATTAAGTTTTCAGGATGCTCATAATTTAGTCTAAAAAGTTTAGCCATTCCCTCCTCAATATCTACCCCATTGATCTGTGAAACAGCTAAATTCAGTTGAATTTGTTCATTTGATACTTCGCTTTCTAAAGCACGTTGATAATACATCACTGCTTTTTCATACTCTTCCAGATGGAAAGAACAGTTTGCTTTTCCCTGAATAGCTTGCCGGTCATTTGGAGCAATTGCCAAAAGCCTGTCATAAACTCGATCAGCTTCAGAATAGTCTTTAAGTCTATATAGAACCTTTGCAAAGAGTTTACAATAATCAGGATCATCCCATAGCGGATAAGCTTCCAAAAGCATCCTCAATTGTTGATCGAAGCGATGTTTATACAAAAAATGTCCCAAATTAATTATTTGATTCTTTAAAGCTGTACCCCGCAACACCAGGTCCATAAAGAAAAAAACGCTGTTTGCATCCTTCGGCAAATCGAATGGATTATGAAAATCCTGTTTATTGGTATACAAGCGATAAAAACGATACAAGTCTTGCAAGAGCATTCTTCGGATGTATGCTGGTTTTTCCTTCTCTTCCGTTGGAATCATCGGGCCGATTGCTTCACCATGATTCAACATCTCCCGCATTTCAGCAGGCATTTGCGCAAGAATCGAAGACATCGCCAAAGCAAACGAATACTTGTCAGAATCGCAGAAGGGACCATTGTCAGCCAGTAACTGCATAAACTTGGTGTCACCCAGTTTGGCGTTTACACTCTCGAGCTCAGGATGTTCTGGATAGAAGGGAATAAACCAGTTGCTTAAAGTCATGAAGAAACCGAACCGTTTCATTTGAGAAAATCCGCCAAAGTAGATATCCGATCCTGCTTTTTGCATATTCAGCATCTTCTGGAAATTCTCTTCCAGAGCTTCCATAGCTTGCTCAGCAGCCTCCGGGTTCAATATGTCTTGAATACGGTCTTCATCTTTGTCAAAGATACCTGTCCTCGATATAGTGAGGTTATTGCCTTTCATCAATCCAGGAATGATATCCTTTTGAATTTTGTCATTGTCGGCATCCGCATTCGAACAATAGAAAAACTGCATCTGTAGTTCAAGCAACTCGTTTGCAATTTCTTCATCGTCTGTCATCGATTTCAAGGATTGCCCAATTTCAGTAAAGATAAATCCCTCTTCATATGGTATAGAAAGAACAATCCCTACCAATGCACGTTGACGCAGATGCTGGTCTGTTGATTTATTATAGATATGCACCAACGTCAGAAATCTTTGCAAATCAAACAGTTCGATCGTTGAAAGGCATATTGCGTTGATCAGCATCTGAGCATCCATGCTGTCAATGGTTGGAGACAATAGTGTATGTTCTGCAAAGTCAGCCAAGCTTTCATTCCATTGTCGAGAAACCAAAATCCCATTAAAGAGTGTTTCTAAATAAAGCTGGTGGGTCTCATACAACACCTTCTTTCGACTATCTCTCAAGTGTTCAGGTGTAATAGAAAGCAGCGTCTGTTCCTGCACAAAACTCTCAAGTTCTTGATTAATCTCCTCGAAATCAACATGAAACCTCTTTGCGATAGAATATGCATTTTTGTATGAACTGTTCAACTTGATCATCTGACTCAATTGAATATTGCTGTTCAAGCGATATAGACTTCTCAGTAAGCCATTATAAACCTCACCGAGCTGTGGGTCCTTCAAGCTACGTTTCATAAAGTCTTTCATCCGTTTGTAGTCATCCTCAATCTTGTCAAGTTGCGATTCCAAATACGTAAGGTTGTGAATATGAATATACGCACGCATCATATGAAGAGCCACAGACACATTTTGTTCGGATGTAATGACTTTCCTTATTTTTTCTAAATCATTATCTGAGTATTTCAAAATACAATTTTTTAGGATTTAAACTTAGTTATAGCTTACTCACATATTGACGTGCTTTCTCAACATTTGCCTCAAGCGGTTGGGTGATTTTCTGAAACTTGATGTTGGGTAAAGATTGAACGGTACTGGTTTTTGTTCCACAAAATTGAACAATAAGGTCAGAATAGTATTTCAATCCATTCTTATTTATCGAGTCAACGGCATTATTGTAACCTTTCTCAAAGAGCGTCAATTGTTGTTGACGATGCTTTGTCTTCATCGAAATATGGCGAAAGGCAATCACACCCAGATGCTCTCCCAACTTGTTGCTTTCCAACAAGACCAAGTGTTTTTGCAATCTCGCTGTTGTTGCCTGTGGTTCCGGAAGCCACATGGCATCCATCTCATTGTTCAACAGCATTTGTAGTCTTATATTTACATCATTGATCTGTACTTTAAACACTTGGGCATTGGTCTTAACACCTTGTAAAGCTCTATCTGTAAGATAGTCTGTTCCCGAATAACGGGTCATGGCAATCATTTTATCACCCAGCTGATCTATTTTTCTCAAACGAGCTCTTCGGTTACTGAGCAGTTGCCATTCTAGAACCGTTGACGTTAGATAATCCAAAGCATGGCCATCTTTCTTGAGTTTTTCAGTGCGAATCAAATCAGAAACAACACCTTCTACCGATCCACCCACAATAGCAGTATCACAGTCCATCTGTGCTGTAAAGGGTTTTAATCTGACGTTTACTTTCAGCGTATCAAATAGATGCAGCTGTTGGGCCACGTAAAGGGGCAAACAGTCTAACGTAGGCATCACAGCGATTTTCAAGGCTTCGGCATTTTCTTTTACAAGTCTCTGCTTCTCAGCCTTTGTCAGCCTTCTTTTTTCTTCGAAAGATTGTCCGCAACTGCATAACAAAATGAAAGCCATCAACAAAAGAGTTATTCTTTTCATATGATGCAAATTTAATGATTAATTTTGATTCTAAGAAAATTTATTACTACATTTGTCTTTAAATACATCTTACATGGCGAAAGACAAAATTGCGTATGTTTGTTCGAATTGCGGGTATGAGTCTACTAAATGGATTGGGAAGTGCCCCAGTTGCAACCAATGGAACACCTTCAAGGAATTCAGAATAAGTGGTGAACCCAAGAATAACGCTGCAAAATCTGCTGCCGAATCCTTTGGGAACTACGGTGGAAAGAACAAGCCTGTTCGGTTGACTGACATCCCTGCTCAGGGAGAAACGCGCATGGATATGCACGATGATGAACTGAATCGAGTTTTAGGTGGTGGCCTTGTCATGGGTTCTATTGTCCTTTTGGGTGGTGAACCGGGTATTGGTAAGAGCACCTTGATTCTTCAGACGACCCTTGCAATGACTGACAAACGCGTTCTTTATATCAGTGGTGAAGAAAGTGCACACCAGTTGAAAATGCGTGCCCAACGTCTTTCACGGACAACAAATGATCATTTGATCATCTTATGCGAAACATCCTTGGAAAACATCTTTGAGCAAATCAAGGAGGTAAAACCAGAATTGGTCATCATCGATTCCATACAAACCATTTCAACGGAACGTGTCGAGAGTTCTCCTGGAAGCATTACCCAGGTAAGAGAGTGTGCGGCGCTACTGTTACATTTTGCCAAGAACAGTGGCGCTCCAGTTGTTCTCATCGGACATATCAATAAAGAGGGATCCCTTGCCGGCCCGAAAATACTTGAACACATCGTTGATGCCGTGATACAATTTGAAGGCGACCAACATTATATGTACCGCATTCTGCGTTCTATCAAAAACCGATTTGGCAGTACTTCCGAACTGGGCATCTATGAGATGCAACAAAATGGCCTTCGGCAAGTCAGTAACCCATCTGAATTATTACTCTCACAAGACCATGAAGGACTGAGTGGCATCGCCATATCCAGTGCCATTGAAGGTGTTCGGCCATTCCTGGTTGAAACCCAAGCACTCGTGTCTTCGGCAGCTTATGGAACGCCTCAACGGTCGGCAACGGGTTTCGACCAGCGAAGATTGAACATGTTATTGGCAGTCTTGGAAAAACGAGTAGGCTTCAAACTGATGCAGAAGGATGTTTTCCTCAATATCGCGGGAGGGTTACGCGTAACCGATCTGGCCATGGATTTAAGCGTTATTGCGGCTGTACTGTCTAGCAATGTGGATACTGCTATTGAAAGTCAATGGTGTATGGCAGGAGAAGTAGGACTAAGCGGAGAGGTGCGTCCTGTCAACCGCATAGAGCAACGTATTATGGAAGCTGAAAAATTAGGATTCAAGCACATGATTATTCCCAAATATAATCTACAGGGACTGCCACAAAATAAATACCACATCGAGCTTCATCCAGTGAGAAAGGTTGAAGAGGCCTTGAGAGCGTTGTTTGGCTGATTGCCATATGTGTTGTTCGGTCGTTTGGTCGCAAACAGTCTTTCTTTTCCTTGTTCTCATTCTATTTAAGAGCACTTCTGTGTGGATTAACAAACCGCATGATATTGATAAACGATCTTGATGGTTTTGATTCATAAAGTCATTGACTTTGCCTATCGATTTGCCGCATATTGCAACACTATGTCACAATTCAATCATTTTATGGCAAAGTGAATCTTTTGAAAGGACATGCTAACCTTTTGAAAACAAGCTATTTTCGCTATTCATACCCTACAATTTCGGATTATCACCCTCCTATTCTCGGGCATAAAATTCAAGGAATATATTTTGATTTGTGCTTGGTTTCGATTAACTTTGCAAAACCAGGAGAGAAACCGACCTATCATCTTACCAGTTGAAAACGTCTTACTTTCCCGTACCCAACAGTTAAAGTTTCATTTTTATTCTCCAAAACAGAGTGCATATTGCTATAGCAGGAAATATAGGAAGTGGTAAAACTACGCTGACAAAAATGTTGGCGCAATATTACGGATGGACCCCACGAATAGAGTCTGTGGACGTGAATCCCTATCTTCAGGATTATTATCGGTCGATAGAACGATGGGCATTTAACCTTGAGGTCTATTTTTTAAAGCAACGCTTCCACGATTTGATTGAAATAACCAAATCAAAAGAAACCATCGTTCAAGACAGGTCTATTTATGAAGGTGTCTATGTCTTTGCTGCCAACAACAGGGCAATGGGACATTTGAACGAGAGGGACTTTGATACTTATATGGAATTGTTCGAGGCAATGTTGATGATTGTACGTTATCCAGACCTGATGATTTATCTGCGTTCGTCGGTTCCACATCTTGTTGAACATATCCAACTGCGTGGAAGAGACTACGAACAGACCATTCCGATTGAATATCTCAACAACTTGAACGAACGTTACGAAGACTTTATCTTCAACAAATACAAAGGAAAGAAAATGATTATAGAAGCTGATGAACTGGATTTCGAGCATAACCCTAAAGATTTTTCAAAAATACTCGATGCCGTTAATGCTGAATTATACGGTTTATTTTCTAAGATGTAAATGGTCTCTATGGACCTTAGACGAATAAACAACCACATTGTCAAATATTAAGAACTAGCAAATATGCATATAGCAATAGCCGGAAACATCGGAAGCGGTAAAACAACACTTACTACAATGCTTGCCAAAAGATATGGATGGATTCCTCATTTCGAACCGGTCGATGACAATCCTTATCTGGCAGATTTCTATGAAGACATGACTCGTTGGTCATTCAACTTGCAAATCTTCTTCCTAAACAAGCGATTCAAGGATGTGGTAGAGATCAGTAAAAGCACAGAAACTATCATCCAAGACCGTACGATCTTCGAAGATGCGTGTATTTTCGCACCTAACCTGCACAAGATGAACATGATGAGCGATCGGGATTTTGATAATTATACCGACTTATTCTATTTGATGATGTCATTGGTAAAACTGCCTGATTTGATGATTTATATTCGTTCGGGTATTCCTAATCTTGTCTCGAACATTCAAAAACGTGGACGCGATTTTGAAAAGTCAATTCGATTGGACTACCTGCAGGGGTTGAATACATTATATGAAGATTGGATTAGCGGATACAAGGGCAAACTGATGATAGTAGATGGCGACCATTTGAAATTCAAAGACAACCCTAAAGATTTTCAAGTAATAACAGATATGATTGATGATCGGTTATATGGACTCTTCCCTTTTAATGATAAATAGGTATTTAGAAGTTGGTTTGGCATCTTTTCAATCAATGATGGGATGAGTCATTCTCAGATCAACAAAGCGGTGTTTCATGGATTATGAAATACCGCTTTGTTGATCTAAACTATTTTTTAGTCTGTCTTCTATACCATTCTAACAATCCCGGCCGGGGTACTCCTAATTGAACCAAACGTTCAACATCTTCTTTGGCTTTTTCGAACTGTCCCAGTTTGATGCGTACATCGGCTCTATTTAACAAATAATCCTGCTGGTTTGGGTGGTGATTGAGTGCCTCTGTATAATCGTACTCGGCCAAATCCATCATGCCTCTTTCTTGTTCTATCCCAGCTCTGGCAGCATAAGCCACAGCACTATCAGGATAAAGCGTAACCAAGGTGTTGATTTGATTCATGGCATCGGTATAATGTTTGTCTTGCTGATTGAGCAAAGCTAAACCCAATAATCCAGAAAAATGGCCTGGAACGACTTTCAAAAGGTTTTCATAATCCAAGCGGGCGAAATTGTACCGTCCCAACTTTTGGTTGGCGTATCCACGATAATATAATCCGGCAACATTATCCGGATAATACTTTAAGATAATGTCGTATTCGCTTTTAGCGTAATCCCATTGTTCCAACAACATGTTCCATGCAGCTTTTTTCAAGCGCAAGTCTACACTGTCGGGACGATATGCCAAGGCTTCGGTGGCCTGTTTTAAGCTATCCCGCAATGCTTCAGCATTCTGAGCATGAAGTGTAACATGTGGCAAGATGCTGAAAGCGATTGCCCCTATTAGCTGATATATGGTCCTATTCATGTCATTTTATATGATAATTATCGTTGAGATGAAAGCAATACGTACGATGTTGCACCAACCTTTCACCAACAATGTATTGCAAAGATAACCAAAAATAGCAGACATTGGGTTGTCCAATACCTGCTATTATGCTTTTTTATCGAATCAAGTCTTTGCTTTAAGCCCTTTTGATATAATCAACGATCCAAGTACCAACCTCTTTCGTACCATAGGCGGCACCGCCATCAACTTGAATTTCTGGTGTTCTGACATTCGCATCAAGGCTTTTATTTACGGCGTCTCGAATGACTTTTCCTTCCTCCTTCAAGCCAAAATGTTCCAAAAGCATGGCAGCTGACAATATCTGAGCAATGGGATTTGCCAAATTCTTACCTGCAGCTTGCGGCCAAGAGCCATGAACCGGTTCAAACAACGGTGTATGTTCACCTAAAGAGGCTGATGGCTGAAGACCCATACTACCGGTAATACAGCTAGTTTCATCTGTCAGAATATCTCCAAAAGTATTCTCTGTAACAACGACATCGAAGAACTTTGGTTCGGTCAACACGCGCATGGAAGCATTATCAATGTACATGTAGTCTGTATGAACATCAGGATATTGTGACTCCATTTCTTGCGCAATTTGTCTCCAAAGACGAGAAGAAGCCAACACATTAGCCTTGTCTACAACCGTGAGGTGGTGGTTGCGCTTTTCTGCCAGTGTGAAAGCAACTTTCAAAATTCGTTCAACTTCTGGACGGGTATAATAATTTGTGTCGTAGGCTTTGTCGTTATCTTGGTACTTTTCACCAAAATACATGCCACCTGTCAATTCTCTAATGACGACAAAATCTGCACCTTTAATCAACTCTTCCTTCAAAGGAGAATTGTGCAGCAAGCTATCGAAAGTTTGTACAGGACGGACATTGGCATACAATCCTAACTTTTTGCGCATGGCAAGAAGTCCATGCTCAGGTCTCACCTTTGCGGTTGGGTCGTTGTCAAATCGCGGATCTCCAACAGCACCAAACAAAACAGCATCTGCTTCCATGCAGGTATTGAAGGTGTCTTCGGGAAAGGGATCTCCAACAGCATCAATGGCATGGGCACCACAGATGGCTTCCTTATAATTAAATTGATGTCCAAAGCGTTCAGCAACAGCATTCAATACAGCGACTCCTTGCTGCATAACCTCTGGTCCAATACCATCTCCAGCTAATACAGCAATGTTTAATTTTCTTGTACTATTCATATATAATGATAATAATTTATGATCCTTCAATAATATTCAACATCTTGAATGTGGCCTTGATGGCTGATTCTGTCTGGTCAGCATCAAGTCCGCGTGTTCTAATGAGTCGACCGTCTGATCCTTTCCACGTAATAACGGTTTGAACCAATGCATCTGTACGTCCTCCAGGAGGTATTGTAACCGCATAATTTTCAAGCAATGGGAACGTTTTCTGCAGGTGATCTTTGTAGATCTTGCGCAAAGCCCGTACGAAAGCATCGTATTGTCCGTCTCCGGTAGAATCGGCTTCATATTGCAGACCATTGATTTCTACCTTCACACTTGCCATCGGTTTCAAACCATATGAGGTATTTACCATATAGTTAACCAACCGAACTTTGTCTTCAGGTGCATCGTGTTTCAATACATCACTCACGATATAGGGAAGGTCTTCCAAGGTCACACGTTCTTTACGGTCTCCTAATTCAGTGATGCGAGTGGTGACACGCTTGGTTTGTGAGGGTGTAAGCACCAATCCAATCTCTTCTAGATTCTTGACAATATTGGCCTTTCCGCTATTCTTACCCAAAGCATACTCGCGCTTTCTACCAAATCTTTCAGGAGCAAGGTCATTGCAATATAGATTACTCTTGTTATCACCATCTGCATGAATACCTGCTACTTGCGTGAAAACATTTTCACCAACGATAGGTTGGTTGGGCGCAACAGCAATTCCACTATAACTGGCTACAACCAAGCTCGCCTTATTTAATTTACTTTCAACGATATGTGTCTTGAAATGAAGATGGTCTTTCAAGATTGCCTGCACGCTGGCTAAAGGTGCATTTCCACATCGTTCTCCTAATCCATTAACAGTAACATGCAATCCTTTACATCCACATAAAACCGCCGCAAAAGAATTGGATACAGCCAAATCGTAATCGTTATGTCCATGGAAATCAAAGTGAACGTTAGGATATCGACAAACAATTTTTTGAACATAATCAACACATTGCAACGGATTCATCAACCCTAAGGTGTCTGGTAGCAAAAAACGACGTATCTGAGTTTTGCTGAGCACATCGAGCATTTGAATGACATATTCGGGAGAATCTTTCATTCCGGAACTCCAATCTTCAAGATATAGATTGACTGAAATTCCTTTTTGAGTGGCATAATCTACCACATTCTGTATATCTTTGATGTGCTCCTCGGGTGTTTTTCCCAGCTGTTTTACACAGTGTCGTAACGAACCTTTAGCCAAAAGATTAATTACTTTACAGCCACAATCGTCAATCCAATCGACCGACTGTTCACCATCAACGAACCCAAGCACCTCTACTCTATCCAATTTGCCGATACTCTCTGCAAATTTACATATCATACTAACGGCTTCTTTCTCGCCTGGAGAAACTCGGGCAGAGGCCACTTCAATGCGGTCTACATGAACTTCACTGAGTAACATTCTGGCAATCACCAACTTTTCGTGAGGCATAAAAGAGACACCATTAGTCTGCTCACCATCTCGAAGCGTGCAGTCCATTATCTCGATCTGTATAGGATGAGACAAATGGTCAGCATATTGAAAGCCTTCTTTTGTTAACATAGATGTCGTTTGCTTTCAAATTCTTCAATCTTCTGATGGCTCTGGATGAGAAAATCAATATCATCCAAGCCATTCAACAGACAATGTTTTTTATAAGAGTTGATCTCAAAGCGCTCTGAATCACCATTTCCAAGATTAGTAACCATTTGGTTTGGCAAATCAACTTTCACTTGAGTCTGATGGTTTTGTTCGATACTTTGGAACAAACGCTGTAAGAAATCCTCACTGACAACCACCGGCAAGACAAAGTTGTTCAGCTCATTATTCTTATGGATATCAGCAAAAAAGCTGCTGATAACAACTCTAAAGCCATAGCCGGCAATGGCCCATGCTGCATGTTCTCTACTGGAACCCGAACCAAAATTCTTGCCAGCAACCAAAATACAACCACTGTAAGATGGGTCATTCAATACAAAATCGGACTTTAGTGTCCCATCTTTTTCGTATCTCCAGTCTCTAAACAAATTATCACCGAATCCTTCTTTATCCGTAGCCTTTAAAAAACGGGCGGGTATAATTTGGTCTGTATCTACATTTTCCAATGGCAAAGGAATACAAGTAGACGTTATTACATCAAATTTTTGTTTCATTGCTATCCTATTTCTATTATTTGATTCTGTGAACGCTAAATATCCTTCAAATATTCGGTTCACATTTCAATACATTATTCTAAATTGATGAAACGATTAAGCTAATTTTCTTGGGTCAGTGATAGTACCTGTGATGGCTGCAGCAGCAGCAACCAAAGGCGATACCAATATAGTTCTTGAGCCAGGCCCTTGTCTTCCCTCAAAGTTTCTATTGCTTGTCGAAACCGAATACTTCCCTGCAGGGATCTTATCATCATTCATTGCCAAGCAAGCACTGCATCCCGGCTGTCTAATTTTAAATCCCGCAGCCTCTAATATTTTGTCTAGACCTTCTTCTCTGATCTGCTTATCAACAGCCCAACTACCAGGAACGAGCCAAGCAGTAACATGTTCTGCCTTTTGATGTCCTTTGACGAGTGAAGCAAAAGCCCTGAAATCTTCGATACGTCCATTGGTACAAGCGCCCAAGAAAACATAATCTATTGGATGCCCCAAAAGCCTTTCACCTGGTTCAAAACCCATATATTCAAGAGATTTCAGGAAAGATGCAGAACTGCTTTCATCAATATCTGTCAATTGAGGGATCGATTCTGAAATACCGATGCCCATTCCTGGGTTTGTACCATAAGTAATTCTAGGTTCAATATCTGCAGCATCAAAATTCAATTCCTTGTCAAATACAGCATCATCATCACTTTTCAGCGTCTTCCAATAAGCCATAGCTTTGTCCCACTCTTCACCTTTCGGCGCATACTCTTTGCCTTTCAGATATTCAAAAGTGGTCTCATCAGGGGCAACAAAGCCTCCTCTGGCTCCCATTTCTATAGACAGGTTACAAAGTGTTAAGCGTCCTTCCATCGACAGATGTTTCACAACATCGCCAGCATATTCAACGAAATAACCAGTGGCTCCAGATGTTGTTAATTTCGACATCAAATAAAGTGCAACATCTTTTGCAGTGACACTGTCATTCAATTCGCCATTCACGTTGATTCGCATCGACATTGGTTTCTGTTGTAACACGCATTGTGACGCCATGACCATCTCCACTTCACTGGTTCCGATACCGAAAGCAACGGCACCCATTGCACCATGTGTCGACGTATGCGAATCGCCACAAACAATCGTCATTCCCGGTAACGATAATCCCTTCTCTGGACCAACCACATGAATAATGCCATTATCAGCTGTATTCATCTTGAAGTTATGCAACTTAAAGTCTGCCGTATTTTGATTCAGCGTGTCTATTTGCTTGCGAGAAATCGGATCCTCAATAGATTTATCCTGATCGTGCGTAGGTGTATTATGATCGGGCATGCAGAATATCTTTTCAGGTCTGTAACATTGCAACCCTCTTATTCGCATGTCTGCAAATGCCTGTGGTGAAGTAACTTCGTGACAATAAAGACGGTCTATGTATAATTGCGTAGGTCCATCTTCAATTTTTTGGACGACATGTTGATCCCAAATCTTATCAAATAATGTGTTCATCTAATTAATATTTTCTAATTTACCTATTGAATTTGTTGATACAGTCAATGTAAGCTTCTACTGAGGCCGTCACAATATCGGTGTTGGCACCAAAACCATAGTATACATTCCCGTTATATTCTACCTGCATATGAACTTTACCGACATCGTCTGATCCCTTAGAAATAGCCTGTATCGTAAATTCCTTTAATGTCATTTGTTTACGGACAATACGCTTGAGGGCCTTAATGGCAGCATCTACAGGACCGTTTCCTGAACTAGACTCCTCAAACTTTTGGCCACTGATATCCAACCCAATGCTGGCAACGCTCTTTACTCCCTTGCCTGTTGTAACCTGAAGATAATCGAGTTTCACGGCATGTGAATCGGCCAGATCGGCACCTGCAAGCATTAAAACATCGTCATCTGTCACTTCCTTCTTCTGATCTGCCAGTACTAAGAATTTCGTATAAATCTTGTCAAGCCTCTCTTCGTCGTCAATATTGACCCCATTCACTTGCAAACGATATTTTAATGCCGCTCTACCACTGCGAGCTGTCAATACAATAGAACTATCATCGATCCCTACATCTTTTGGATTCATGATTTCATAGGTCTCGACATTCTTCAACACGCCATCCTGATGAATACCACTCGAGTGAGCAAAAGCATTGCGTCCAACAATAGCTTTGTTGGGTTGAACAGGCATGTTCATCAAACTTGATACCATTCTTGATGTAGAAGAAATCTTGGTTGTGTTAATATTGGTCTCTACACCCAAATATTTATGACATCGCAAGATCATTGCAATTTCTTCCAATGCCGTATTACCGGCACGCTCACCGATACCATTGATGGTCACCTCTACTTGCCTTGCGCCATTCAGAACCCCGCTCAGCGTGTTCGCTGTTGCCATTCCCAAATCGTTGTGACAATGGGTGGCAATGATTGCTTTGTCGATTCCATCAACATGTTCTTTCAAATATCTGATTTTAGCGGCATAATCTTCAGGCAAACAGTAGCCGGTTGTATCAGGAATATTAACGACAGTTGCTCCTGCTTTGATAACAGCTTCAACGACCCTGGCCAGATATTCGTTATCCGTTCTCCCCGCATCTTCAGCATAAAATTCTACATCTTCAACAAATCGCTTTGCATATTTAACAGCAGACACTGCTCTTTCCAATATCTTCTCTGGTGTAGAATTGAATTTATATTTGACATGACTGTCCGATGTACCAATGCCTGTGTGAATTCTCTTGTGCTTAGCAAACTTCAGGGATTCGGCTGCCACTTCGATATCTTTCTCAACAGCACGTGTCAAAGCACAGATGGTTGGCCAGGTAACGGCCTTACTGATTTCTACGACCGAATTGAAATCTCCGGGAGAAGAGATCGGAAAACCGGCTTCAATGATATCGACTCCAAGTTGTTCTAGCTGCTTTGCTACTTCAATCTTTTCAATTGTATTCAACTGACAACCTGGTACTTGCTCACCGTCTCTCAATGTGGTGTCGAAAATAAAAAGTCTCTCGCTCATTTTTCAATCATTATTATTGATCTTTATTCTAAAATAAAAAGCCTTTCACACTTAGGAAGTGAGAAAGGCTCTTCAATATGATCATACTACAAATATGCCTACACCCTTTCACTTCCGCCTACTTTTGTTAGTCGAATGTCAATAATAATGTCTAGCAAATAAATAGATGATGCCATTGTTTTATTCTTTATTCTGGTGCAAAGATAATCAAAAACTTTTCTTTTCCAAAATAATTGATTGACTTTCTACTGAAAATATAGCGATATGTTATATTATTCAGTTAAAAACCACAAAACTATCACAAAAAAGCGAATATTATCTAATGTGAGCTAACACTTGTTGCTTGATTTGCTCCATGCCTTTGATTGTTGGATGGCCGCCTTTTTTATCAATCCCACTCAATTCGATGGTTGGAACCGAATAATGTTTAGAGATAATCTTCATGGCTTCAGTTACCTCTTTGCTTAAACCGTCATTAATCAACACATAGATTTTGGTATTGGGGTAATGGCTCAAAAGTCCTTGAAGCATGTAGGCCATGGCAGGTCGAAAACAAAACAAATCAGCATGTTTGATGTCGGTATATTTGAATTCTCCCAAAGGAGCCCCTGCCCAACTATCGTTGGTGCCTCCAAAAACAAAGAGTATATCAGGTGACCCCAAGTTAGCCAATCGTTGGACGAACGATCTTTTAGTATAATCTTCATCTCTATAGCCAGTATAACATATTGTAGCACCCGAATAGGAGTCGTTAACGCCTAACTTAAATCCCCCTTCCTTCACAACTTTCCACCACCATGTTTGCTTGACGTCGTTCACATCTGTACGATCATCGCGTTGTGGTTGAAAATACCATATTTCGTTTCCGGTAGGAATAAAACCTTCATAAGTTGAATAAGAGTCACCCAAAATGGCAACAGTTTCTTTGGTTTGAGCCCAACTGGTGAAGGTTACAGACACCAACACCAGCAATAGAATTAGTTTTTTCATTAAAAAATTATTTTGTTATAGTTAAGAAATGCGATTCATTAAAATGGAACATCATTGGGATTGGAGATTGAATCAAAAGGAGGAATAGAATCGATAGAAGGCCCTTGATTCATTCTTGACTCAATAAACTCACCACCTCCTGAATACGGTGCAGAATAACTGTCATCTACATTCTCAAATCTGGTAAACTCTCCTCTAAATCTAAGCAACACGTCTCCTGTAGCTCCCTTTCTGTGCTTGGCAATAATGATTTGTGCCTTGCCACGTAAATCCTCGCCGTTCGTGCCCTCATACAACCGGTAGTACTCGGGTCTATGTACGAACAAAACCATATCGGCATCCTGCTCGATGGCTCCCGATTCACGAAGGTCACTCAGTTGTGGGCGTTTCCCCTCCAACCCTTCGCGGTTTTCCACATTACGACTTAACTGAGAAAGGGCTAAAACAGGAATGTCTAACTCTTTAGCCAATCCTTTCAACGATCTAGAGATCGTAGACACCTCTTCCTGTCGGTTGCCAAAACGAGCCCCGTTAGCATTCATCAACTGTAAATAGTCAATCATAAGGATTTTCACGCCCTTCTCACGAACCAGTCTGCGGGCTTTCGTTCTAAGCTCAAAGATACTCAAACCCGGAGTATCGTCTATATAAATAGGTGTACCCATCAAGTTACGAACCTTAACATCAAAGCGCTTCCATTCTTCATCAGACAGCTGACCGCTCAATAATTTGTTACCCGCTATCTCACATGAATTTGAAATGAGTCGGTTAACAAGCTGTACATTGTTCATTTCCAGGGAGAAAAAAGCTATCGGTTCATGATAATCAACAGCGATATTTTTGGCAAGTGATAAGGCAAACGACGTTTTACCCATGGCAGGACGACCGGCGATAATCACCAAATCGGACTTTTGCCAACCACTCGTAATTTCATCAAGTTTGGTAAATCCTGAAGGGATACCGGTAAGGTCACCCGTATTGGCAGATGCTTTTTGCAGAATTTCTGTAGCTTGTGCAATGACCGGATCTATCTGTGTGTAATCCTTTTTCATGTTGGTCTGCGACAAGGAGAAAAGCGTTCCTTCTGCTTCTTGCATGAGTTCTTCTATATCCTGTGTTTCATCAAATGCTTTGGTCTCTATTAAGCTTGCATAAGAGATCAGTTGACGCGCCAGAGATTTCTGTGCCAATATCTTCGCATGGTATTCTATATTGGCCGAAGAAGCAACTAAAGCACTTAGCTCGACAACATAACCAGGACCACCAACATCCTCAATCGCTCCCTCTTTTTTCAGCTGTTCGGTCACTGTCATGATGTCCACAGGCTTTTCTTCCATCGTCAAGGTCTGAATGGCATGGAAAATTTTTTGGTGACGGGGCTCATAGAACGATTCCACACGAAGGATTTCAGAGATAACGGAAAAAGCATCTTTGTCAATCATCAGTGCACCCAATACAACCTTTTCGATTTCTACGGCCTGTGGTTGTAGATGTCCATAAGTAGTATCTATTGGCGCAGTGCGCTTTGTACGATTGCTTTTATTGTCTGGCATAATTTAAAAAATTTCTTTATTATTCAGTTTCGTCACAAGACAACTTTACGCTTAAATAACAGTGTCTGTGAAACGAATGGTGGATGTTTTTGTTTCATCCCAATAATATCATGTAGATTGATTCTCAAAGTCAAGGATATCACTAATCAATTTCATGGATATTGTCAAGCGAAACCATTCATATTGCCTAAGGTCATGAATAAAGGTTCTTTTTTCAATGAAGTTCATCAGAATCCGAACGAGTCATTTACAAAGTTTTGATTAAACACTTAGGGTATATGTACCATCAAATGAGATTGTTATCTTGATGATATAACTGGTAATCGTGTCAGGTATTGGCAGGGCAGCCTTGAACTCCACAGCATCTTTAGAAATATTGTCAAAGATAATATCCGACAACAGACATTGTGAATAGAACTGTGAAGGAATGTATTTTTGAAAATCCTCTTTATGAAAATCCCTAGAGAACAATCTGTTAGCCCCCTTGAAAACACTTACATGAACAATGTTGTCATAATAAATATTTCCCACTTCTACACCCTCATCGGTATAGGTACTTTTAATAATTTTATAGGTAGTAGGGTTTACTTGGACATAAAGATGGTAACGATCTTTATCGCGCGTTAAAATAGTATCGCGCTTGACAATCTGCTTTTGGTTTAACGCAACAGTTTGTTTCTTCTCAAATGAAAAGTTGTCCTCAGGGTTATCACTTTTCTCCAAACTAATCTTGTCACCATATTGGTTCTGGAACACAAAAAGATGGGCAGTCTGTTTGATGATGGCATACTTCACCTTTTCTGTATTGGAGAGAATCAATGTATCCCCGACGACCTTGAAAGCAACAGGAATGCTGGTTGAATCTGGATAGTAGATGGTATCTCCATGTATTTTAAAGACCACATTTTCTTCGATATTATTGATCCAAATGCCTTGCAACATTTGCTTTGCATGCTTATTTTCGCCAGCATCCACCTTTGCTGTTTCCTTTGAAGTATTATGACATCCTGTAAAAAGAAATATCAAAACCGAAAAGGCAATAATGAACTTATAATCTTTCATCATATATTGATCATCCTAATTTCAAGACAGAAAATCAATTCCATCGCACTAATCAAAGAAAATGGCATTTCCAAATGATTTCGCTTTTAAATCTTTTTCACTGGTAACGATATCATTTTTTGCAATTGGCCACTGTATACCGATCGTTTCATCATCCCAACGGATACTTGCCTCGTGCGTAGGAGAATATGCATTGTCAACTTTATAGGTAAAAATAGCTTTCTCACTCAACACCAAAAAGCCATGGGCAAATCCTCTCGGGATAAACAACTGTCGCTTATTATCTTCGCTAAGCTCGACCATTACATGCTGACCGAATGTAGGCGACGATTTGCGTAAATCGACCGCAACATCAAGAACCTTTCCTTGAATGACCCTCACTAACTTTGCTTGTGAAAAATCTCCCGTCTGATAATGTAATCCTCTCAGCACGCCATAGCTTGACTTCGATTCATTATCTTGAATAAATTGAATCTTTCCAACATATTCATCGAATTCATCTTGTTTCCAAGCTTCAAAAAAATAACCACGAGCATCTTGAAAAATGTTCGGATCAATGATCCATACACCTTGAATATTCGTTTGAATATATTTCATTCTATTTAATTTTAGGCAAAGATAACATTATTAGATAAAATGGCAAAGTAAAAAAAGCTTTTAATTCTTGAGGCTTGTTTTTTTCAAAATTAAGTTGCTTTATTCCTAAAAAATCGATAATTTTGCAAACATGATTTCATTGGAAAGACATATAGAGATATTACTATTAGATAATGATTGCGTCATAGTGCCTGATTTTGGAGGGTTTATGGCTCATCATGTCTCGGCTCATTATGTCGAAGAAGATCAAATCTTTTACCCTCCCATCCGCACCATCGGTTTCAATCCTCAGTTGACTATCAACGATTCGCTGTTAGCTCAATCGTATATCGATGTATTTGACATCAGCTATCCGGAAGCTTTGAACAGGATTAGCGAAGAAGTTTCAGAAGTAAGACAACATTTGCAGAACGAAGGCTTTTATGAACTTTCGGATATCGGCACCATTTTTTTGAATGGTGAAGGCATTTATCAGTTTACGCCTTGTGAAGCAGGTATTCTGACACCCTCGCTCTATGGATTCAGTTCTTTGGAAATTCCGACATTGGCTAGCACACAATCGGTTCAGATCCCAGCTCAACAGCTGGTTGAAAAAACGAATGTGGCTATAGAGACTCCTGTTCAACTATCTGATGACACAGAAAACAAAGAAACGCAATTTATCAGCATAGAAGATAAGATTGAAGAAGAGGAAGAGAATAATCACCATCAAACAGTTCAGATCAAAGTCAGTGTGCTACGCAATATAGCAGCAGCCTGCCTTGTATTGTTAGCATTCTTCCTGTTCCCTACTCCGCTTGAAAATAAAGTTTCTAATGCAGAGATGTTTGGTCAGCTGGATACGAATATTCTTGAGCGCGTTTTGCCCAAGGAAGGTCCTGCTCAAGGGCAAACACCATCACTTTTGGCAGCAAAGAAGGAATCGGGTGCAAAAACGGTTTCCAAAGCTAGTACTTCTATAGAAAAAGGAAAGGTCGCACAAAAGGTATCGAACGATCCTTTCTTTACAATTGTTTTAGCAAGCAAAGTTACTCGAACCAATGCACAAGAGTACGTCAAGCAATTGGTTGCCAAAGGGTTTACACAGGCTAAAGTGTACACCAATCATAAAAATAATAAGGTAATTTTCGGACAGTTCACCAGTGAACAGGAAGCTTATACCATGTTGAACAAACTTCTTAAGCAACATGCTTTTGAAGATGGCTGGGTCTTGAAAATTAACAATCCACAACTATAATCATTTCAATACTTTGAAAAGAGTTCGCTGTCCAAAGTGTGATCAATATATCACCTTTGACGAAACAAAATATGCCAGTGGCCAATCACTAGTCTTTGTGTGTCCAGATTGCAACAAGCAATTCGGGATCAAGATTGGCGTATCCAAACTTAAAAACCGTCAGCAAGACGAAAATGTTGACGAAAATCTGGATAATGGCCAGTTTGGTGCCATTGTCGTTATCGAAAATGTTTTCCAATACAAACAGGTTTTACCCCTACAAATGGGTAAGAACTATATTGGAAAATATACGAAAGACAATTCTATTCAATGTCCAATTGAAACAACCGACCCAAGTATTGACATGACTCATTGCTCTATCACTGTATCTAGAGATAAACAAGGTCATTTGAAATACGAACTGAGCGATGGACCAAGTTATACAGGAACATTTGTTGATAATGAAATTCTTGGTAAAAACGAAAAAAGGGTCCTTGAAAATGGTTCTTTATTTACCATTGGTGCTTCTAGTATTCTTTTGAAATTACCAGAAGGTTCTGCAGATTAGGTAGACACCTTTAAATCTATCTTTTTTCTCATTTGCTGACAGTTCGTATTAATTTCATTCAAGATTGTATTAATCCGGAAGAAATTAGTATCTTTGCAAGACAAACCATCGTGGATTCATTCACTGTTTGTCCGTATGAAACCATGCGGATGAAAGATCGGTAAAAAGTCTACAAATAACAATAGCAAATGAAAGTCTGTATCATTCAATATAATGCCGGCAATATTTACTCGGTCGTCAATGCACTCAGACGTTTGGGTATAGATCCGATATTGACAGACGATGCTGAAGAGCTTGCTTCAGCTGACCGTATCCTATTCCCTGGTCAAGGAGAAGCCAGTACGGTTATGCAATATCTAATAGGGCACCAATTGGATAAATTGATCAAGAATTTACGCCAACCTGTATTGGGTATTTGTATTGGACAACAGCTGTTGTGTCAGCATTCTGAAGAAGGCGATACGGATTGTATTGGTATTTTTCCAGTTGACGTGAAACACTTCCCCACGACGAACCCAACAGACAAAATCCCTGCTGTAGGATGGAATTATATCGAAAGCCTGAAGACTCCTTTGTTTGAAGGCCTCGAGCAGAAGCCATATACCTATTTTCTGCACAGCTATTATGTTCCGATCTCTGAATGGACGATTGCTACAGCCAATTATATTTTGCCATTTAGTGCAGCCATGCATAAAGACAATTTCTGGTCTACACAATTCCATCCAGAGAAGAGTGGCGATGTTGGAGAAAGAATCTTGAAGAATTTTCTTGATTTACAAGTATAGGGACAAATTGCAACGCAAGACAAATGAATATAGAATTAATTCCTGCTATCGACATCATCGAGGGTAAGTGTGTAAGGCTTACCAAAGGTAATTATCAGCAGAAAACCATTTATAACGACAATCCTGTAGAGGTTGCTATCCATTTTGAACAACTAGGATTCACTCGTTTGCACATGGTTGATCTTGATGGTGCAAAATCTAAGCATGTTGTCAACATTCAAATTCTAGAAGATATCAAGAAACGAACGAATTTGGTTGTAGACTTCGGTGGAGGTATCAAGAGTTGTGAAGATATCGAAAAAGTGTTCGATTTTGGCGCCGACATGGTAACTGTTGGAAGTATTGCTGTACAAGATCGCGATACGATGACAAGCTGGATTGAAACTTATCAGCCCGAAAGAATCATCTTGGGCGCAGATGTCAGGAACGGAAAGATATCTGTAAACGGTTGGAAAGAAGATTCGAATATTGAACTTATTCCTTTTCTGAAAGATTACTTTAATCTCGGCATCAGAAATGTTCTTTGCACCGACATATCGAAGGACGGTACACTGCAAGGACCGGCGACAGCATTGTATCAGACGATCACGAATGCCTTTCCAAATTTGCATCTTATCGCTTCAGGCGGGGTATCTTCAAACGAAGATATTCTTGAATTGGAAGAAGCTCATATCCCTGCCGTTGTCTTTGGAAAAGCCTTTTACGAAGGACGAATTGATGTCGATAAACTCATTTTAAATAGATGACAGACGTATTTCAAGGTATAGCAAAACGAATCATCCCATGTCTTGATGTTAAGAATGGTGAGACGGTTAAGGGAGTTCATTTCGTGAATTTCAAGACAGCAGGTGATCCGGTTGAACTTGGTAAAGCATATAGTAAAGCAGGTGCAGACGAATTGGTCTTCTTAGATATAACGGCAAGTTATGAAAATCGAAAGACCTTTACAGATTTAGTAACCCGTATCGCATACGAAATCAACATTCCTTTTACGGTTGGTGGTGGCATCAATGAACTGGTCGACGTAGACCGATTATTGAATGCCGGAGCAGATAAAATTAGCATCAACTCTGCTGCCCTGAAACGTCCAGACTTGATCGATGAAATAGCGACCAAATATGGCTCACAGGTTTGTGTCTGCGCTATTGATGCTCGTTATGATGATCATGAATGGTTCTGCTATGTGAAAGGTGGACGCGTTAAAACGTCCTACAAGCTTTTTGAATGGGCTCACGAAGCCGAACAAAGAGGTGCCGGAGAAATATTGTTTACCAGTATGGACCACGATGGCGTGAAACATGGTTTTGCCAACGAAGCACTGGCAGAGCTGTCTGACACCGTCTCAATACCCATCATAGCCAGTGGGGGGGCAGGAACGAAACACGACTTTCTGGATGTCTTTACTAAAGGAAAAGCAAATGCAGCTTTGGCTGCGAGTGTTTTTCACTTTGGAGAAATTGACATTCCGGATTTAAAAAAATATTTATATCAACAGGGAATACACGTTCGACTGTAAATGTCAAAAAGAAATAATTGTGGATAATATGGAAATAAACTTCGACAAACTCAATGGATTGGTTCCAGCAATCATCCAGGATGTCAATACAAAAAATGTATTGATGCTTGGTTTTATGAACCAAGAAGCATATCATAAGACTCTTGAAACGAAGCATGTTACCTTTTGGAGTCGGTCTAGGAATTGTCTATGGACTAAAGGTGAGACATCTGGTAACTATTTGGAACTGGTCTCTATTCAAAACGACTGTGATGATGATACGCTGCTGATCAAAGTTCACCCCACTGGCCCTGTCTGCCATAAGGGTACCGATACCTGCTGGGGAGAAACCAATAGTAAGAATCCTCTACTCTTCCTTTCTGAGTTGCAAGACTTCATCGAAAAAAGACACAAGGAAATGCCAGAAGGTTCATACACCACGAGCCTGTTTAAAGATGGCTTGAACCGAATGGCTCAAAAGGTTGGTGAAGAGGCACTTGAAACTGTTATAGAAGCAACGAACGGCACAAACCAAAGATTGATCTACGAAGCTTCGGATATGTTCTATCACCTAATTGTACTGCTCACAAGTAAGGGTATGCGAATCGAAGACATCGCAAGCGAATTGCAAACACGTCACGATCCCAATTGGCAGAAGCATTAAAATCATTATCGTATGTTAATTAACTATCAGAAGGTTAAGGTTTACCAAGGTGAACATCTCGTTTTGCAGGACGTTGACTTTAAGGTTGATGAAGGTGAGTTTATCTACATCATTGGTAAGGTTGGGTCGGGCAAGTCCTCGTTATTAAAAACAATGTATTGCGAATTGGATATCCCAGAAGAAGAAGGAACAGAAGCTACTATACTCGACCGTGACTTGATTCACTTGAAACGCAAGGAAGTTCCTGCTTTACGCCGAGAACTGGGTATTATTTTCCAAGATTTCCAACTCCTTCATGATCGTAATATTTATAAAAATCTTGAATTTGTATTGAAAGCTACCGGCTGGAAAAATAAGGAAGAGATAGACCAACGCATTGATGAAGTGCTAAATGATGTTGGAATGATTGAGAAAAAAAATGCGTTGCCACACGAGTTATCTGGCGGTGAGCAGCAACGTATTGCAATTGCCCGCTCGTTACTCAATCGTCCAAAAGTGATCATAGCTGATGAACCCACAGGAAATTTAGATCCGGAGACAGCCGGAATGCTGGTCAAACTACTAAAAGATATTACATCAACTGGAACAGCGATTGTTATGTCAACCCATAATATCCCATTGTTAGATCAATATCCGGGCATCGTGTATCGCTGTAAAGATGGTTACATCAATGATATCACAAATGAATACAATAAAATCGACTTAAAAGAAGACGAGGAGACTAGTGTGGCATTAGTGAAAGACGAAAGCTTACAAGAAGAGATTCAAATCAACGAAGAAAACAATTAAAATTAGTATTCATTGTCGTATTGACAAATAAAACACTGAAGATTATGAAGGTAATGAAATTTGGTGGCACATCCGTTGGATCACCTGAAAGAATAAAGAACGTAGCTTCTCTGATAACAGAATCCGGGAAAGCAACTTTTGTTGTACTATCTGCCATGTCTGGAACGACCAATACCTTGATAGAAATCTCTGGTTACTTATTCAAAAAGAACCCAGAGGGAGCCAATGAGGTAATTAATACGCTTGAGAAAAAATATTTAAAGCATGTAGAAGAACTCTACACTACTGAGGAATATAAACAAAAGACACGTGATTTCCTGACAGAAGAGTTTAATTATCTGCGTTCGTTTACCAAAGATTTATTTACGTCTTTCGAAGAGAAATGCATTATTGCCCAAGGTGAGATCATCAGTACCAACTTGATGGTAAATTATCTTCAGGAACAAAATGTGAAGGCAACCCTGCTGTCTGCGCTTGATTTTATGCGAACAGACAAGAATGCAGAGCCCGATCCTCAATATATCAAAGAAAAGCTTTCGCAGACTATGAATAAAAACGAAGGTTATCAGGTATTTATTACCCAAGGATTTATCTGTAGGAATGCCTATGGTGAAGTGGACAACCTGCAACGAGGAGGTTCTGATTATTCTGCATCTCTGATTGGTGCAGCGTTGAATGCTGATGAAATTATTATCTGGACCGATATCGATGGCATGCACAACAATGATCCAAGAATTGTTGAAAAGACAGATGCTGTTCACCAATTGAATTTTGAAGAAGCTGCAGAGCTAGCTTATTTTGGAGCGAAGATCCTTCACCCGACTTGTGTGCAGCCTGCAAAATATGCAGGAATTCCCGTGCGTGTCAAGAACACAATGGATCCTGCAGCTGAAGGCACCATTATCAACAATGTTTTGGTAAAAGGGAAGATTAAGGCCGTTGCGGCAAAAGACAACATTATTGCCATTAAGATAAAATCATCAAGAATGTTGTTGGCAACAGGTTTCTTGCGTAAAGTCTTTGAAATTTTCGAAAGTTATGAGACCCCGATCGATATGATTGTAACCAGCGAGGTTGGCGTTTCAATGAGTATTGATAACAATACGCACTTGACAGATATCGTCAATGAACTGAAAAAATATGGAACCGTAACTGTAGATTCCGATATGTGCATCATTTGCGTGGTTGGAGACTTGGATTGGAGTAACCTTGGATTTGAAACATTAGCGCTGGATGCGATGAAGAATATTCCGGTTCGTATGATTTCATATGGTGGCAGCAATTACAATATCTCGTTCCT
>CALNBT010000260.1 GCA_937874345.1 uncultured Prevotella sp. | reverse complement strand
TATGCTGACTATTATAGATACTGTTATTTGTTAGAATTAGCATGCCAAGAAACGAATTTACAAGCAAAAACTGATACTAGCATTTTAATAATTTGGAATAATAAATGAAAATAAAGAAAATAAGAATAAAAACGAAACTGGCATTTTTGGTTACTTTCCTCTTTATGACAACTATTTGCTATGGGCAGAAAAATACAAATTTAGATAAATGGAGTTGGTTATTAGGAGAGTGGATAGGTGACGGTAGTGGAATGCCTGGTCAAGGTGAAGGAACATTTTACTTTTCATATGACTTAGACAAGAATATTATCGTCCGTAAAAGTCACTCTGAGTATCCTGCAGCTGGCAATAAGCCCCCAATCATTCATGATGATTTAATGATAGTCTATTTTGACGCAAGTGATAAGGCAACCAAAGCGATGTACTTTGATAATGAAGGCCATATTATTAACTATACTGTTTTGCTTACCGACAAATCGATTACATTGACAAGTTTGAAAAGTTCGAATTCTCCAATCTTTAGATTGACCTACGATTTGCTTGAAAATGGAATGATAAATACAAAGTTTGAAATGTCACGAGACGGGGTGAATTTCATGACATATATTGAAGGTAAAAGTAAGAAGATAAAATAAACTGATCCACTCACGTCCCGAGGTCTAAACCTTTGCTTTTCAAAACAATATCTTTTCTTCCGCTTTCAGATAGGAGAAGTGCTGTATTGAAATGTGGAAATACAAAAAAACTATTTGAAAGTTGTGTGCAATTTGTGTGCACGCATAAAAAAAGAGCTACAATATATTGTAGCTCTTTGACCTTGAAGTGACTCCCGCGGGATTCAAACCCACAACCTTCTGATCCGTAGTCAGATGCTCTATTCAGTTGAGCTAGGGAGCCAAAAGCAATCTTTTTCGTAATTGCGAATGCAAAGGTAGGGAGTTTTTTTATGAATTCCAAATTTTTTGTGCGTTTTTTTTATTTTGACAAAAATCTTTCCAACTTCAATGATGCACGAATTGAAGAAGGAAAAAGGTTCAGAATGACCAGAGTGACATCCTGCCTCTTGAATAACTTGTTGAATGTCAAATCAAAATAAAAGGCGTTACCCAAAGAAGTGTAACGCCTTTCTATATTCATAGCGTGCAGGATGACACACTGGACGATTCGTTATGATTGAATCATTTCGATGCTACGTTTCAAGAAATTATCCAATGCAGCACCTTTCAACATGCCATTTTGCAGGAGGGCCAAGTCAATAAGCTGATGAACAGTTTGATTGTCTTTGGCATAAAGAGAAATAATAGTTGTCTTCTTTTCCTTTCCTTCCTGGATGGACTTTTGGGTATTTTGAAGATCATCTTTCTCTTCCTGTGTGATTTCTTCCGGTTTCTTTTTATCCTGGCTTTGGTGCAGGGCATTTAACCTTGCCTCTTGACCCTTCAATTCACTCAATATAGGATTCAATTCATCTGCAGTTGCTGTTTCTGTATCTTTCAAAATTTTGTCAACAAGCGGATGGTCGCTATTCAAGACAACTGTATACATGTCGGGCATGTCTTGATAGAATCCCATACCTGCTTGGTATTTGCTCATATCTTTCATTCTGCGCATATACTCGCTTTGGGTAATAACCAATGGTTGCCCGGTTTCTCCCAATGAACTTACTTCGACAGTAAACTCGGTCTTTGGGATCTTTGGCAATTGTGTCTTGAAGACTTCTGTCAGATTGTCACGCTCTTCTTCGGCTAATGTACTTTCTTTAGACTCTTCCTTCATGATAAGACGGTCTATGATGTCGCCGTCTACGCGCGTGAAAGTGCTCTTTTCGAATTTTTGTTCAAACATAGAAATGGTGGCAACGTCTAGTTGTCCATCGAACAACAAAATACTATAGCCTTTTTTTCTTGCTGCTTCTATGTAAGTATATTGTTCTTCTTTGTCGGTTGTATAAAGATAAACCAGCTGTCCGTTCTTATCGGTCTGATCCTCTTTGATCAAGGCTTTATACTCATCATAAGTAAAGTATTTCTCATCAATATCTTTAAATAGGGCAAAATCTTTCGCTCTATCATAGAAATCTTCCTGAGTCAGCATACCGTAATTGATGAATATTTTCAGGTTATCCCATTTTTCCTCGTAGTCCTTGCGGTTTTCCTTGAAGATAGCTTGCAAACGGTCGGCCACTTTCTTGGTGATATATGTCGAAATCTTCTTGACGTTGGCATCGCTCTGCAAATAACTTCTGCTGACATTCAAAGGTATATCTGGTGAATCGATGACACCATGCAATAGGGTTAGGAAGTTTGGCACAATGCCTTCTACTTGATCGGTTACATACACCTGATTGCTGTAGAGTTGAATTTTATTGGGTTGCAGTTCAATATTCGATTTTATCCTCGGGAAATAAAGGATACCCGTGAGGTGGAAAGGATAGTCAACATTAAGATGGATCCAGAATAAGGGATCGTCCTGCATTGGGTAAAGCGTATGGTAGAAACTTGTATAGTCTTCATCTTTCAAAGTAGATGGAGCCTTGGTCCAAAGTGGTTCTACCGAATTGATGATATTGTCTTCTTCAGTATCAACCTGCTTTCCGTCTTTCCAATCTTTTTTCTTTCCAAAAGCAATTGGAATTGGCAAGAATTTACAATATTTGTTTAAGAGCGTTTGGATACGATTTTCTTCCAAAAATTCTTTACTGTCATCATCAATGTAAAGTACGACGTCACTACCACGGTCTGCTTTCTCTACCTCTTCGAGTGTAAAGGATGGACTACCATCGCAGGTCCATTTGACAGCTTTTTCATTTTCACGATGACTCTTCGTGATGATCTCAACCTTTTTGCTGACCATGAAAGCAGAATAGAAGCCCAATCCAAAGTGTCCGATAATAGAGTTGGCTGTATCCTTATATTTCTCCATGAAATCACTGACACCAGAGAATGCGATTTGATTGATATACTTTTCAATTTCTTCTGCATTCATACCGATTCCTCGGTCGCTGATGGTCATTGTACCATTTTCTTTATCGATGTTCACATGGATAGTCAAATCACCTTCCTCACCTTTGAAATCACCTTGAGTGGCAAGTGTTTTCAGCTTTTGTGTGGCATCAACGGCGTTGCTGACAATTTCACGAAGAAAAATTTCATGATCTGAATAGAGAAACTTTTTGATTACTGGGAAAATGTTCTCTGTTGTAACCCCTATATTACCTTTTTGCATGGTTATGTATATATTTTATAAGATATTTTTGTCTTTATAATTGCAAATAATGTGCCAAAAAGAATAATTTACGTTTTCTGCGATTGACTTTATAAGGATATTCGTTACCACAATATAGTATCCGACAAAAAATCCTGGAAATCAAAAAATGATTTCCAGGATTCTGTTCAGTAAAAGAATGAACAACCATGCTTTCCATTGTCATTCTCTATGATTCATTCTTCAACCCATTACCGCATCTTGTAGGATTTCGCCAAGTGTTGGATGGGTATGGATAATATCCTTGAAACGACTCAATGTAATATCCAAGTTCATCAATGAAGAAATTTCCTGTACCAGGTCAGCGGCTTCAGCCCCGTAAATATGGCACCCAATGATTTTATCACTGGCATCAACAATCAATTTGACCATCCCTTCGGTTTCATTGAGGGACAGGGCTCGGCCATTGGACCGGTAATAGCCTTTGACAATGCTGTATTTAAGGTTCTCCTCCTTGCAGGTATCTTCTGTCTTGCCAACACAGCCTGCTTCTGGATAAGTAAATACCGCAGCAGGCATGATGTCGAATCTAATCTGGTCGCTTATGCCAAGAATATTGTTGATAGCTCTTCTTCCTTGGAACACTGCTGCATGTGCAAGCATCTGCATGGCATTGACATCACCAATAGCGTAAATGCCCTTGACGGATGTTTCCATGTTGTCATTGACCAAGATACCTCTCTTATCGTGAGCTACACCCACCTCATCGAGGTTTAACCCTTCGATGTTGGCAGCTCTGCCTGTGGCAATAAGAATTTCATCAGCTTCAACAATATTTTCTTTACCTTTCTTTTCAAAGATAACTTTACCCGATTCAATCTTCCTGACAGCTGCTTGAAGGTAAAATTCGGTGCCTCTTTTCTCCATGCATTTGCGCAATCTCTTGGCAATGTCGCTGTCAATTGTCGGCAAACATTCTTTCATGAATTCAACAACTGTCACCTTACTGCCAAAACTGGCAAATATGGAAGCAAACTCCATACCAATAACTCCAGCTCCAATGATGCAGAGTCTGGATGGAA
>CALNBT010000259.1 GCA_937874345.1 uncultured Prevotella sp. | reverse complement strand
TAAAAAGGAGAGTCTAAAGTTGGCAGATTTAGAGAATTGGTTTATCTTTGCAAATTAATGAAAGAGTTTATACAAGTCTTAGTGCGCTTTTTACCACCGTATAGGCGCTTTTTGGTGCTGTCAATAGTTTTCAATATCTTGTCAGCGATATTGAATATCTTTTCTTTTGCAGCCATTATCCCAATCCTCAACATCCTCTTCAACATCGGGCATTCTCATGTAACGACACTGATGCCGTGGCCAGATTCGCTGAACGGTTTGACGAAAGTATTGAGCAACAATGCCAATTATTATGTTCAACAAATGATTAACAGTGTTGGTGCGACGACCGCTTTGCTGATTATCGGATTGTTTTTGGCGGTCATGACTTTCTTGAAAACGGGTGCTTATTTCGTATCTTCGGCGACCATCATGCCTATCAGGACAGGTGTTGTAAGAGATATCCGTAATCAGCTATATCAGAAAATAACCCGTTTGTCGCTCGGTTTTTTCTCTGAAGAACGAAAGGGTGATATCATCGCACGTATGAGTGGTGATGTACAGGAAATAGAGAATTCGATCATGTCTTCACTGGATATGCTGTTCAAGAATCCGATTCTCATCATTGCCTATTTTGCAACCTTGCTGATTATTTCTTGGCAACTGACAATTTTCACCATTTTCTTTGTACCTATTTTTGGCTGGTTAATGGGGTTTATTGGCAGAAAGTTGAAACAGAAAAGTATCAAGGCACAAAATCTGTGGAGTGATACGATGAGCCAGGTTGAAGAAACGCTTGGTGGTATGCGCATCATCAAGGCTTTTGGTGCAGAAGAAAAGATGTATGCACGATTTAGTAAGATCAACAACGACTATCGCAGTAATATTTTAAGAGTTACCATTCGCCAACAGCTGGCCCATCCGATGAGCGAATTTCTTGGCACAGTGATGATTGTCATTGTTCTTTGGTTTGGCGGTATGTTGGTTTTGAATACGCACACCATAGACGGTCCTACCTTTATCTACTATCTTATCATGCTGTACAGCATTATCAATCCCTTGAAAGAATTTTCTAAAGCTGGATACAACATTCCGAAAGGATTGGCATCCATGGAACGGGTTGACAAGATTTTGAAAGCTGAAATGGATATTAAGGAGAAGGAATCCCCCGAGATGATCAAGCAATTTGAACATCAAATAGAATTCCGAAACGTATCGTTCAAATATGGAGAGCAATGGGTGTTGAAGGACATCAATCTGGTGATTCCAAAGGGAAAGACCATTGCGTTGGTGGGACAAAGTGGAAGTGGGAAGTCGACCCTTGTAGACTTGATACCTCGGTATTATGATGCGCAGGAAGGAGAAGTGCTGATTGATGGAATAAACGTGAAAGATCTGGCCATTCATGACTTGCGTCAGCTGATTGGAAACGTGAACCAGGAATCCATCTTGTTCAACGATTCATTCCGTAACAACATTACCTTTGGAGTTGACCACGCTACGCAGGATGAGGTGGAAGCCGCCGCTAAAATTGCCAATGCCTACGACTTTATCATGGAGTCGGAACAAGGCTTTGATACAAATATCGGCGATAGGGGTGGCAGGCTCAGTGGTGGTCAACGGCAACGAGTATCGATTGCGCGCGCTATCCTCAAAAATCCTCCCATATTGATATTGGATGAGGCAACCAGTGCCTTGGATACTGAAAGCGAAAGATTGGTGCAGGATGCTTTGGAGCACCTGATGAGTAATCGTACAACCGTTGCCATTGCCCACCGTCTTTCAACCATCAAACATGCAGATGAGATTTATGTGTTGCACGATGGGCGCATTGTAGAGAAGGGTAATCACGAAGAATTGATTGCCAAGAATGGATATTACAAGAAGCTTCACGACATGCAGGAGATATAATCAATGATGATGAAGAGAAGGACTTTAGTCATGGAAACGGCATTAGCGGCGGTTGTTGCTGTGCTGGTGAATATCTTCATGGTGTTTATCACCTATTTTATCGCTCGATTAGAGTTTCTATTCGAGAACTATAGCTATTTTTCAAATGGTCTGACCCTTGACAAACTGGGTCGTTGGCTTTGGGGTGGCTATCTGTTTGACCGGTCAGCCATTGTCTATACCAATTTACTATATATTCTGTTAATGCTCTTTCCTCTGTGGCTCAAGGAGCATAAAGGTTATCATCTCTTTTGTAAATGGGTGTTTGTCGTGGTCAATGGATTGACATTTATCATCAATCTGGGTGATTCTGTCTATTTTCCCTATACGCTCAGGCGCACAACAACCAGCGTTTTCAGTGAATTCAAGAATGAAAACAACTTGGGGGATGTTTTCTGGGGTGAGCTGTTAGGGCACTGGTACCTGATACTTTTGGCCGTGGTCGTTATCTGGGGATTGTGGAAACTATATGTCATGCCCCGTACCGTACATACAAAATATTCGACTGCTGTAAGCAGATTGAAGTTTGGGGGTATACAATTGCTGATGTTGCTACTGCTTTCTCCTTTGTGTATCGGGGCTGCACGTGGCGGGTTGGATTCCAGTATCCGTCCTATTACCGTGAACAACGCGAATCAATATGTAATACGGCCTACAGAATGTGCCTTGGTATTGAATACTCCCTTCTCGATGATCAGAACCATTGGCAAGAATGTTTTTGTGGTACCCAGCTATTTTCCAACAATCGAAGCCGCGGAGAAAGTGTTCTCACCCATAAAGCAGCTTAGCCCCGTTCATCCATTCCAAAAGAAAAATGTCGTGATACTCATTGTAGAAAGTTTTGGCCGTGAGTACATTGGAGCATTTAACCATGGGTTGGACAATGGGCAGTATAAAGGTTATACGCCAAATGTAGACAAGTTGATTGCCAAGAGTATGGTTTTTAAATATTCGTTCTGCAATGGACGGAAGAGCATCGATGGAATGCCATCAGTATTGTGTGGTATTCCAATGTTTGTTGAACCATTTGTGCTGACATCTGCTTCCATGAACAATTACACGAGTATTGCCGGGCAGCTTGATAAGGAAGGTTACCAAACGTCTTTCTTTCATGGAGCGAACAGGGGCAGTATGGGTTTCATGGCTTTTGCCAATAAGACAGGATTTAAGGAGTATTTCGGTCGGCAAGATTATGCATCTGACAGCCGTTTTGGCGGTGAGGCCGACTTTGATGGCCATTGGGGCATCTGGGACGAGCCCTTCCTGCAGTACTGGTGCACCAAGATTGGCGAGATGAAACAGCCCTTTATGACCGCGTGTTTTACGGTTTCGAGTCATACGCCGTACGTGGTTCCGCAGAAATATAAAAATGTTTATCGTGAAGAAGGGCTGCCTATCCACAAATGTATCCGCTACACGGATATGGCCATCGGTAAATTTTTTGAAAGGGCCAGCAAGCAACCATGGTACAAGAACACCATTTTTGTGTTGACAAGTGATCATACCAATATTAGTGACCACCACGAATATCAGACAGATATCGGTGGATTCTCGTCTCCAGTTATCATCTTTGATCCTAGTGGTGAGATTACGCCAGGCATGCGAAACGGCATTGCCCAACAGATAGACATCATGCCTACACTGTTGGATATATTGGGATACGATAAGCCTTTCTTGTCTTTTGGATGTGATTTAATGAAGACACCAATGGAAGAGACCTACGCCGTGAACTATCTTAACGGTATTTACCAATATTGTAAATATGGCTATGTACTGCAGTTTGACGGTCTTCACACGCGAGGAATCTATTCTTTAGACGACCGTCTCATGAAAGTCAATCTGAAGGGGAAGGTAAAAGAGCAAGAAAAGATGGAGAAAGAGTTGAAGGCAATCATCCAGCAATACATGTATAGGATGGTGAACGATAAGCTGATGCCTGAAAGTCAAAAGTCACAATTTAACCAATAGCAACAAATGATGAAGGCCGTTGTTTATCTTGCTTATATCTTAAGTTACGGAATTTGGTTTCTGCTGTCATTATTGCCGCTGAGAATTCTGTATGTGTTGGCAGATATGTTGTACCTGATTGTGGCGTACATTGTTAGGTATCGACATCGAGTAATTTGGGAAAACCTAACTTCCAGTTTTCCAGAAAAAAGCCAATCGGAAATCAAGTCAATAGAGAAAGCTTTCTATCATTGGTTTTGTGACTATCTCGTTGAGACGATTAAACTGATGACGATGAGCCGATCTCAGCTTCAGAAGAGAATGAGATTCACCGGTATGGAACAGTTTAATGAGGTTCTAAACAATGGACAGTCGTGTGCTGTTTATCTGGGTCATTACTGTAATTGGGAGTGGATAACATCTCTTCCATATTGGATTCCTGACCATGTTCAGTGTTGTGAGTTGTATCATCCATTGGAAAACCCATATTTTGACAAGCTGTTTAAGTTTGTCAGAGAGCGTCAAAAGGCTGTATGTATCCCAATGCACGAGTCGCTTCGTAAGATCTTGGAATACAAGAAGAATCATAAAGTCTTGGCTGTTGGCTACATTGCCGACCAAGTTCCAATGTGGAACAACATCCACCATTGGGTAGACTTCCTCCATCACGATACTCCTGTGCTGACAGGTGCTGAACGTATTGCCAAACATATGGAGCAAGTGGTTTTCTATGGCGATGTCAAACGTGTCAAACGTGGCTATTATGAATGCGAAATGAAGCTGGTATCACAGTGTTCGAGCAAACTTGAAGACTACCAAATAACGGATATTTATTTCCGATTGTTAGAAGAAACCATCCGTCGTCAGCCAGAACTCTGGCTCTGGAGTCATAATAGATGGAAGCGAACGCGTGAAGTCTTTAATCGTGATTGGGAAGTTGTTGACGGAAAAGTATTGAGAAAACGAACGGAAGGACAATCATCATGAAAATTATTGCTGTCGTTGTGACTTTTAATAGGCTTGAATTGCTAAAGAAAGGCATCCAATGCTTACGTCTTCAGAAGGGGCTTCATCATATCATCGTTGTTAACAATGGAAGCGATGACGGTACAAGTGAATGGCTGGATGTTCAAACCGACTTGAGTGTTATCCATCAATCGAACGTTGGTGGCAGCGGTGGATTCTATTCAGGTATACAGGCTGCTTATGCTGATGACGCTGATTGGGTGTGGTGCATGGATGATGACGTGTTTCCAAGGGAAGACTGCTTGGAGCATTTAATCCAGGTAGTGAATGAGGATGCAAACCGTCTGGTTTCACAAAATCCTATTGGGATTCTTGCTCCTCGCCGCATGTTGGATGGCAAAGTGTTTACCCATGAGTTCTGTTATTACAACTTTACAAATCTGTTGACCAGTATGCATGGCCAAAAGTTGCAAGGAACCGAATCACGACTCACAGAGATCGTTGGCTGTGACTTTGAAGGACCACTCATCAGTCGTGCAGTGATTGAGAAGATTGGCTTGCCTAATCGTGATCTTTTCATCTTTTATGATGATACAGATTATTGCCTTCGGGCCCATCTTTCCGGTTTTAAGTTGGTTTATGTACCCGAAGCATTGATGGATAAGCATGTATTTTTCTCTAATGATTCTTGGGCATCGCGCAACAAAAAGAAGAAGTGGAAACGATATTACCAAGTACGTAACTCTGCATACCTGAACCATCATTATGGCAAAAACTGGGGGGTCAGGTATTTAAGAAGCTGGATCAGTGGTATGGGCTATGTCGTTCCAGCCATGTTATCTATGCCTTTCAGCCGGGCATGGCTCCCAAAAGACTTGATGATGTTGCACAAGGCTTACTACGATGGCATTAATGAGCGATTGGGGAAGCGTTCGTTCAAAGACTTTTGAAATCATCCTGTATGAAGAAATATCTCGTAAAGGTAGTCATACCTCTTTACAATCCCAAATTAGAATCCTTTGAAAAGGAGGCTCTTGAACACAACCTAGCCTTGCTGAAAGGCTTACCTGTCATCTTTGTTCAACCCGATGACGTAAATATGGAACCACTTAATGCTCAATATCCTGATGTTGACGTCATGACAGTGAGTAGTGATTGGCTTGGTACCCGTCGAGGAATTCAGGGGTATAACGAGATGATGATGTCCAAAGACTTCTATAGTATCTTTACTGATTACGAATACATCTTCATTTGTCATGTGGATGCGTGGTTGTTTAAAAACGATTTGGATGCCTGGTGTCGGAAAGGTTATGACTTGGTTGCAGCGCCTTGGCCCACTCGTCCGCGGTATGAGCGTTTTCCATTGAAGCAATATCTCCAACTCAAGTTGTGGATGAAACCTAAGGAAAAGATTCTTCATTGTGAGATGTTTGGACGAATTGGCAACGGGGGCTTATGTCTTCGCCGGGTTCAAGCCTTCAAAGAAGCATGTGAAGATTATGCGGATGAAATCCGATATTTCAATAATCAGGAAGACGCTTTGCACAACGAAGACCTCTTTTGGGCATTGGTTCCGCGCCTGAATGTCCCTTCTGTAGAAGAGGCTTTGACCTTTTCGTTCGATCTCAAACCCGAACTGTGTTATCAATTGAACCAACAGCGTTTACCTATGGCATGTCATGGATTCAATAAACCCGTCAGAACTGACTTCTGGAAGCGGTTTATTCCGATCATCTCTTAATGCCTGCTATTTCGAATAACTATGGTAAAAGGTCACTTTTTGCCCCGTAAGCTTTATTATATGCTGCATAGCGGAAAGAATTCCAAGCTATGCTATTACCTGCATGCATATCTATGGATCCATCTTCCCCATTGGTTGATGATATGGACGTATCGGCAGCAGATGAAGATGTTGAAGAAACGGAACGACCAATCCTATATCTGGAATCGGGTAAACTATTACAATCAGTTATCAGAACAAACGCCGATTGACCGTGAAGCCTTTCTCCAGACTTCAGTAACCCTTCGGGATCAGCGAGTAACGGGCCAGAAAGTATACTATTTAGATTCGTATTGCTATGCCAGATGTTTCCCACTTTCGCAAAGATGGGTACTCCTTCCCGGAGACATCGTCCATGTTCCGAATGTGCCTTCTATTACAAAAAGCCGTCCATTGGTGCAGCATTGCGAAAATTCCGTATTATTTAAAATGGACAAAGTGCGTCATTTTATTTTTGTGAATGACCGCAAACCGTTTCGGGAAAAGAAGAATCAGGCGATATTTCGTGGACTGATAGGGCAGGAAGGAAGCGCAGAATTAAAGAAAAACCGTTATGATTTTGTTGTAAAATATTTCGACCATCCATTATGTGACGTGGGAGTGGTTGACCAACAATATCCGCAATGGCGAACAGAAAAGCTTACTATCGGTGAACATCTGGACTATAAGTTCATCTTTGCCCTTGAAGGAAACGACGTAGCCAGTAACTTGAAATGGGTGATGTCTTCCAATTCTGTTGCTGTAATGCCCCGGCCCACTTGTGAAACCTGGTTCATGGAAGGTACGCTGATTCCCGATTACCATTATATAGAGATTGAATCTGATTTTTCAAACGTTGGAGAACGTCTCGCCTATTATATTGATCATCCAGATAAAGCCGAAGAGATCATTCTTCATGCACACGAATTTGTTAACCAGTTTCGTGATAAAAAGCGTGAAAAACTCATTTCTCTTCTTGTGCTGAAAAAATATTTCGACCAGACGAATGGAATATAATTCCTTCACGATTTAAGGTATATGGGTGTCAATTTGTTGGATGCTCAAACAAAACAAACTATCAAACTATTTACAATGAAAGTGGTACATATCAGCATGGCTGATTTTAATGGAGCAGGTCTATGCGCTTATCGTATATGTAAGGCGCAACGCCAGCTGGGCATTGACAGTCGCATGGTTGTACTGAGAAAGCGACACAATGACGACTTTATTACAGAATATGGTGGCCATACTTATTTCATTCACAGTGTACTGCATAAAACCAAGAAAATCTTTCATTTCAATGACGACCTCAACACCTGTCGAAGGCTTGGCAAAGAACATCAAGCCGTGTACACTTTACCCGTGTCTCCCATTGACTTGACCAAAGTACAAATCATTCGGGACGCAGATGTGATACATCTGCATTGGACGGGTGGATTTGTTGATTATTTCACTTTTTTCATGACTTTCAAGGATAAGGTCATCGTTAACACATTGCATGACGAAAACATTCTCTATGGAATAGCCAATATAGAACAGCAACGATTGGCTGGTAATGAATTGGAAAGAAAATATTACCAGCTGAAACTGGACAGTACAAGAATGGTAAAGCATATGGGTGCTGTATTCCTTTCTAAAATGAATTACAGGCTTTATGCTGACCATGAAATGATTAGAATGGCACAAAAACGAATTATCTACAACTTGGTAGAAAATGATTTGTTTCAACCCAAAAACCGAACAGAAGCACGTAAACGGTTGAATGTTGAAGATAATAAATTGGTCTTTGCCTTTTGTGCTTGTAACATCAATGAGCCGCGTAAAGGTCTTCATGAACTTTCTGCAGCTGTTAACCAGATCAATCCCGATGCTGTCATCCTGGCTATCGGCAAGAATCGTGGTGAACTGTTATGGAACAATGTCATCGAGATGGGGAGAATCAACGATCCTGAAGAAATGTCTTGGGTGTTGTCGGCGGCCAACTATTTCTGCTTACCCAGCTTTAAAGAGAACTTTGCTCAGGTACCCCTTGAGGCAATGGCTTGTGGCTTGCCTGTTGTAGCCTTTCCCTGTAGTGGGACAGAAGAGCTGATAACACCCGAAAATGGTGTGCGTTGTACTGATTTTACGGTTGATTCGCTTGTCGACGGCATAGAAAAAGCGATGCAAACCTCTTTTGATGGACTGGAAATCCGGAAGGATGTGGTGGTACGTTTTTCCCCGGAAAAGATTGCACAGCAATATATCGACTTCTATCAGCAACTGTTAACAGAAGCCTAAATTTATCTTACGACATCCTTCTTATGTTGATTAGAAACGCACACGTGCCTGTATTTCTATATCTGTTTGGGTATTTCCATCAATCATTTGGTACGAACTGCCAATTTGTTTTCGGTCAAGATAATGAGTAGACGACAGCTTTGCCATCAACATCCAACTGTTGTTTACATCCCATCTGAGGTTCATTGCACCGTGAACACCCTCTCCTGAGAATACAGGAAAAGAGAATGAATATAGCATTCCACGCTCATAAGTGTACAACCTGCTGTTATAATTGTCTGTATGGAAGTATCCTACATTTGCATATACCTGAATGTCCTTGTGTTGATATCCAACGTTTGTCGATAGCAGGTATCCAAAGCTTTTCATATTGTTGAGGCAATAAGCCAAATCTGTCTGAGCCTGTGCCACCCAGCTGCCATTGTTCCATTCAACAGAAATACGCCCTCTATGCGTATTTTCGTTAATTAATGCTGTCTTTTCATTGTTATCTTTCTGGCGTCTCTGAAGACGATAACGAGCCTGTACTCGCCAGTTTGATGATTGGTATTCACCTTGTAAAAAGTAATCCCAGGCGTTACTCGAAAACGAGGTGTAGTAGGTAGCCCAGGGATGGTACGCATAATCTACATATGCCATCAGCGAAAGCAATTTCAACGGTTTCCATTGCATACCCATGTATATGCCACTTTCGTTTTGGATGTGTCCACCGTCACTGAAGCCCTGACTAAAAAGTGAAAAGTATTTGTATGAATAAAAACGCTGGATAGCCGTGAACGACCATGTTGAAGTACACTGATAACTTACGGTATTGATGGTTGCCAAGGCTTTAGAATCGCTCGTTGCCGTTTCGCCTTGTATCGACAAACGTCTACTGATATATCCATAATCAGCACTAAGGTTCCAAAACTGTTTGCCTGAGGGATAGTATTTGCGGTATAATTGGTTGGTATTTGGGCATAATTCACGGTCAAGTCCACTTGAAAGTCCTGTCAGTCCAACGTGGAAACCGTTGGTGAAATATTGCACATGTCCACCGGCCATCCATTGCGAAGTATTGTGTTTATGTCCCATTTCGGTCAAAGTTCTATGGTATCCCGATTCCACAATGGTTGAGATGGATGTGCTGTCGTCGCTCAGGGTTCCGTCTATTTTGCGAGAAGATACAAATCCTGTAAGGTCGAGCCCTTCTATCAACCTTACGGTAGCGGCTACACCTTGCAGGTAATTGGCTTCTGAACGTGAAGAATGCGCTCGTATGGTATTCGAAGTATTGCCCAACGAAGACAATGTGGCGATTTTCCCAAAGCCGAAATCACGGTTGATAGCCAATCCCAGGCCAAACTTCAGCCGGTATCGTCCGGCTACAAGTGATTTCAAGTTGCCAAAGTTTTTTAACTGAAGGTAATAAGAGTAATAATCGTATCCCCACTTGTTTTGTCCGGCAAACCATGGTTCTCCACCATCTTGCGAGGCAACCAGACCCGCTTTTACCTGCTGCCCATAAGAAAATGTGTATTTTGCCCAGTGTTTGTAGGGATAACCCAGATATCCTTTTTGGTCGCCTTTGCGCTCGTAAAAGGGTATTTTGGCGGTTAAGATCAGTTCGTTGTTTCCATATTTTAAGATGTCTGATATCGTCGGAGCAAGCTTATTCTTGTCATCCCCGATGGTCACGAAAAATGATAACAGCTTACGGCGGTTATAATCAAGCGATTCGATCATCGCCAGCTCTCCCAAACTGTGTATTGGCGCATACTTGTCGATATACTCGACCAGTTCTTCCACTTGTTGGCTTGACAGGAAGAACAACTGTTCCAAATCTTCTCTGGTGGCATGATTCAGGTCGATGGGATGCTGGGAAAGCTCATCCAACAGTTCGTAGCCCTGCTCCCAAGACTCCGATTCAACCGATTCCAAATCGCTTAGTTGCTCGTAATAGGTTGCCCACGATGTGTTGTCTTGTGCTGCAACGATGTTAAAAAAGGCACACAACCATCCTAATATCAGAACTTTTTTCATGGATTCGATGTCACAATGGTACGAAGCAAATGTAGATAGAAATTCGAAAACAAGCAAATTTAAATTAATTTATTTCGCTGATACTGAAAATATGGCTACATTTGCTAATGTATTATGCGTAAAATTGAACTCATCTTGCTATGTATTATGCCCTTGCTCTGTCTTCAAGTGCATGCGCAGAATATTGGGAAAGGCATTCCTATTAACCCTGAAGATAAGGCGGTTGATATGAATGCCCCAACTTTCGAGCCTTTGGTGAAAGTGGGGAAGGTGCTGAATGGAAAAGATTCCATTCAATATATGGAGTTCAATAATGTGTATGTTTACCCCAAACCTGTTTTTAATGACGCCAATCAGCGGATGGCTTATAATCGTTTGGTTTACAATGTAAAGCTTGTTTTGCCTATAGCCAAGGAGGTAAACCAGATTATAATTGAGACAGGTGACTATCTGCAGACATTACCTAATAAGAAGGCACGCGACGAACACATGAAAAAGGTCGAGAAAGGTATTCGGGACCAATATACACCCCGAATGAAAAAACTGAATTACCAGCAAGGAAAACTCTTGATAAAATTGATCTTCCGTGAGTGTAATTCATCTTCATACCAACTCATTCAGGCTTTTTTGGGACCCATCCGAGCTGGCTTTTGGCAAGCCTTTTCATGGGCTTATGGTGCAAGCTTGATGAAAAAATATGATGCTGAAGGAGTCGATCGATTGACCGAACGTATCGTTTTGCAGGTTGAGGCCGGGCAGCTATAGTTGTTTCAATCCATCTTATTCAACTGTCATGGACATGATATAATCGTTCATGAAGTAGCCATTGCCAATTTCGAAGTCGCCTTGGCTTTTTTTGTGCATTCCCATGTGCTCATAAAATCCCACGGCTTTGTTGTATCTGTTGACATTTAGCTCTATGGTAAAAGGCGTTGGATGTATGTGGCGGATATAGTCTAGGGCGGCGTTGAAGAGGAATTTGCCGACACCGTACGATTGGTATTCTGCTAGTACATAGATTTTTTGCAAATGAAACAGGTTTTCTCCTTGCGGTTGAACCGAAACATACCCTACACAGGCATCATCTTTGTAAGCTAGAAGATAGGTGTGATGTTCTTTATTCATCTGCTGCTTCAGGCTGTTGATAGAATACATCCATTCCATCATGTAATCACTTTGATCCGAACTCAGTAGGTTCTGATAAGTGACAGGAAATATTTTCCATGCCAACTGGTGAATCAATGGGATGTCATCGGTGGTAGCTTGTCTGATTGTCAACATTTTTTTGTGTTTTAAACTGATAGCAAAGATAATGAATTTTATGGTTCATTGATGCAATTATCCCAATTTTCGTGTGATGTTTTCTTCCATAATCATCATGCATCATGTGATGAGAGGCCCATTAGATATGGGCAATGACGAATGAAGAGGGTGCGATGTTAATCATATCATAGATGCATTCTGCTGAATGTGTCTTTGTGAGATTGTGTCTAATGAAGGACATATCTTGCAGGGTTGATCGCGGCGTAAATAGGTTAGCCTTGGCCCATCTATGGTATTGAGAATGAAGCACAAAAAAAATCCGGAGACAGGTGGCATCTCCGGACTTGAATGTTTAGAAGTTTACACCCAGTGTCAGGTTCAAGTCGCCTGTCCTGGTGGCATTGAAATCGTCGTGACCGATGTTTGCTAAACCAATATCGTAGCTGGCTTCCATATATAATGATCTGATGCCGAGGCCAAACCCCAGTCTTAGTCCTCCGTCAAATCGCTTGAATCCGTAAGGATCGTCAGAAAAGCTGTCGTAAGCCTCGCGTTGCCCGAAATCTTTTATCTTTCCACCGACACCGGCTGCCAGATAACCCCCTGCGAAGGGTTCTACAGTCAAGCCGTTACCTGCGTAATAGCGGTATTTCAACACCAGGGGAACTTCCAGGTAGTTGAGTCCGTAGCTGAAACGATCTCCCTGGAAAGTACTCTTACCGCCTTTCTCGGTATAGAATAATCCCGTTTCAAAGTAGAGAGGCGCCTGGCGGGAAAGCCCCGTTCCAATAACAAAACCGGTATTTAATCCTATTCTGGGGTCGGAGGCATCTAAGAAAGGCGAATCAGAATGAACAGTGGCAATGCCCATTCCTAGCCTGAATCCATAGTAGGTCGTTGGGTAATATTGCTGGCTATAATTCCGATATCGGTAGGTATTACGCACATAATGAGGTTTGGTTTTGGGGTGTCTGTTTGCATAATATTGTGCAAAGGTCACTGTGTTGAATGACATTGCCACGATCAAAGTAAATAGCAATTTTTTCATATTCCTTATATCTTTAGTTGTTGTATGCAGGCAAAATTAGCCTTTCTGCGCTCATACAGAAAATAGATTTTCCTATTTTTCATTAGGGATATCCCTATTGTGTGAAGGGAAACAAGATAATGTAGAAGAAACAATTTGGGACTTTCAGATGATAGTTTAATATAGCTGTAAGTCATTGATTTATATATTGTTTCTGATATGGATGATATCGGTCGACAATATCATGCATTTCGTTCATCAAAGTCATTGACTTTGATGAACAATACCATTGAGATTGTTTGATAGAGAAAAGTGGTCAAGTGTCTAACCTATCTTTCCAACCAATTTGTTGAGCATAATTGGTCAAGATTTTTGGTCCAAGCGTTCAATGAATTCTTTCATTCCCTCACTTGCTCCTTTGCGAATAAAGTGGATGGTCTTGTTGGAAGGGGCTGCTACCGGTTCTGGGTCGATGAGGTAGATGTGGCATCTCGCGCTGGCATACAATACAAGTCCGGCTGCGGGATATACATTAAGAGATGTGCCGATGATGACTAATATGTCTGCTTGTTGTACTTCATGGATGGCAGCCGCAAGCATGGGAACGCCTTCGTTGAAGAAAACGATGAAGGGTCTCAGCAACGAACCGTCGCGAGCCTTCGTTCCTGGCTCAACGGTAGGGTTGTCTTCGGTTAGTTCTATCTGATATGATTCATCATCAGGATGGCGGCTGGACGTAACTTTTGTTAGTTCGCCATGAAGATGAAGCACCTTTTTCGAACCGGCCTTTTCGTGCAGATTATCAACGTTTTGGGTGACAACGACTACATCGTAGTCTTTTTCCAGTTGCTGAATCAACCGATGCCCTTCGTTGGGTTGTGCCTTAAACAGTTTTTGGCGTAGCATGTTGTAGAACGCTGTCACTAAAGCAGGGTTGTTTTCCCATGCTTCGTGGGTTGCCACTTGGTCAACAGGATAGTCCTCCCATAGTCCGTCACTACCACGGAAAGTCTTGAATCCACTTTCCACCGACATACCGGCACCTGTCAAAAAAACGATCTTTTTCATGATTGCGCTATTTGTTGGAATGAGCTTCTTGTAGAACACCAGATAGCTTTCTGTTTAATATACTACAAAAATAGTATTTTTTTTAGAATTCGCACATTACAATAATAGATTTTATGTATCTTTGCAAGCGTATTAATACAATGATAATTCTATTTATTTACGCAAAATGGACAAAGTAAGTTATGCTTTGGGTCTCGGTATTGGCCAGCAATTGGTTGACATGGGCGCAAAGGGGTTGAATATTGATGATTTCTCTCAGGCCATCAAAGATGTTATTGCGGGTGCAGAACTAACGGTCAGCCAAGCAGAAGCGCAAGAATTGGTACAGAATTTTTTCCAGGAACAGGAAAAAAAACAACGTGCAGCAGCTGCTGAAAAGGGCAAGGCTGCCAAGGATGAGGGAGAGTTATATCTCCAGCAGAATGGCAAGAAAGAAGGCGTAGTGACGCTACCCAGCGGATTACAATATCTGGTTTTGACAGAAGGCAGTGGGAAAAAGCCAAAAGCAACCGACCAGGTAAAATGCCATTACGAGGGTATGTTGGTTGATGGAACACTTTTTGACAGCAGTATCCAACGTGGAGAGCCCGCTACGTTTGGCTTGAATCAGGTTATTGCCGGTTGGACCGAAGGCTTGCAGCTTATGCAGGAGGGTGCAAAGTACCGTTTCTTTATTCCTTATCACTTGGGTTATGGTGAACAGGGAGCTGGTAGCGCTATTCCGCCATTCGCAGCATTGGTTTTCGATGTTGAATTAATTGAAGTAATTTAAAAATCATAATAAAAATGAAAAAACTAACAATCGTAGCCGCTTTGGCTATTGCTACAGCTGCATTTACAGGTTGTGGCCACTCTACACCTAAAGCAAACTTAAAGACTGACGTTGATACTTTGAGCTATGCTATGGGTCTTGCGCAAACTCAAGGACTGAAAGAGTACTTGGTTGGCCGCATGAACATTGATACAACTTACATGGATGAGTTTATTAAAGGATTGAATGACGGCGCAAATGCCGGTGACAATAAAGGGAAAGCTGCTTACTATGCAGGTATTCAGATTGGCCAGCAAATCAGCAACCAGATGGTAACAGGCATTAACCAGGAAGTATTTGGTGGTGATTCTACCAAAACGATTTCTTTGAAGAATTTCATGGCAGGCTTTATCACAGGTACAACAGGCAAGAAAGGACTGATGTCGGTTCAAGAAGCAGGTATGACCGCACAAAGATTGATGTCGACTGTTAAGGCCAAGGGCATGGAGAAAAAATATGGAGCTAACAAGGTCGCAGGTGAAAAATTCCTCGCTGCAAACAAGACAAAAGCTGGTGTAAAGACATTGCCTAATGGTGTACAGTACAAGGTTATCAAGGAAGGTAATGGTCCTATGCCTAAAGATACCTCAATGGTAACCGTAAATTACGAAGGTAAGACTCTTGACGGAAAAGTATTTGACAGTTCATTTGCTAAAGGAAAACCAGTTTCCTTGCGTGCAAACCAGGTTATCAAAGGATGGACCGAAGCGCTTGTTCACATGCCTGTAGGCTCTGTTTGGGAAGTTTATATCCCACAGGAACTGGCTTATGCTGAACGTGAAGCAGGTCAAATTAAACCTTTCTCTGCGTTGATCTTCAAAATAGAATTGATCAGCATCGCGAAATAGTCGATAATTGTTATTTATGACCATACAAAGACTTGTCTTGTATGATGCGTGCTTTAATGCCCAAGGCAAGAAAACGAATCATATAAGATGAGTCTTTTATTAAAATATAACGTTTCAATGAAAAAGATAATGATGGCTTTGGCTATCCTGATGGTATCCTTGTCAATGTCTGCCACCGCGAAAGACAAGATTAAAATTAAGAAGAATGCTCAGCCTGCAACTGCTCTGACACTCGCTACACCCCAAGATTCACTCAGTTATGCTGCCGGATTGGCCGTAACGAGAGGATTATTGCCTTACTTACAGCAAGAGTTTGAATTGGATACAACACAGATGGCTGATTTTATCGCTGGATACAAGGATGCTTTGAGTCAATTGGATTCACCTCAATTCAAGGCTCGCATTGCGGGTGCAACCATTGCAAGGATGGTAGCTAGCAAAATCCTGCCACAAGAATCTAATTTCTTCACAGGCACACCTGTTTCGATCAATCAACAAATCTTCAATCAGGGTTTCCTCGCTGGTGTTCAAAATGATACCACTGTCTATACCGTAGATGAGGCTTCTAAGATGTATCAAGAGCAAAAAACTGCTTTGAAAGAAGCAAAAAACAAGGCTTATATTTCCAAAAACAAAGCTTGGTTGAAAGACAATGCAGCCCAGGCAGGAGTAAAGACTACCGCTAGTGGCTTGCAATATAAGGTGATTACACAGGGAACAGGAGTGATACCTCAGGCTACAGACAAGGTGACTGTAAAATACGAAGGCAAAACTATCGATGGCAATGTGTTTGACAGTTCGTACAAACGCAATCCACAAACCACCTCTTTCCGTTGCGATCAAGTCATTAAAGGCTGGACGGAAGCACTTACAATGATGCCGGTAGGCAGTAAATGGGAAATTTATATTCCGCAAGAGTTAGCTTATGGCGAGCGCCAGGCAGGTCAAATACAGCCCTATTCAACGCTGATCTTTACCGTTGAACTTGTCAGTGTCGATAAAACACCTGATGCAAGCAGTACAGTTGGTAAAGCGAAATAAGCATATTTAGTTTAATAAATATTTGCTTTTAAAGGCACACATCCTTTAGTATACCTTTGATGGTTATTGAAGAATGTGTGTCTTTTATTGTATATAATGTTCATATAAAGATACATCCGTAGCAATGTTGGATGCCAAACTTATTGACATTTCGTTAAGTTAAAAGTGCAATTTTACCACTTATTCGATGCACTAAGCCTATCAAAGTGAGCAATATATTGCAAATTCCATGACTTTTTGTTGTTTATATCTTTGAGATTAACTATTTTTGCTATCAAAATAACTTTAAATCAATAACAATAATGGTAAAGGAAATGGATAAGATAGATCATCTTGACAAGAAAATTTTAAGTATATTATCGAAAAATGCGCGCATCCCATTTAAAGATGTCGCAGCAGAATGTGGTGTTTCGAGAGCTGCAATCCACCAACGGGTACAACATATGATGGAGAACGGTATCATTACCGGCAGTAGTTTCAATGTTAATCCCAAAAGCTTGGGCTATTCTACCTGTACATATGTAGGTCTTAATTTGGAAAGAGGAAGTATGTATAAGGAGGTTGTCGAGCAGTTAGCGATGATACCCGAGATTGTTGAATGTCATTTTACGACGGGACCGTACACCATGTTGCTGAAACTTTATGCACGAGATAACGAACAGTTGATGGACTTGTTAAACAATCGTATGCAGACCATTCCTGGCGTTGTCAGTACAGAAACATTGATATCTTTAGAACAAAGTATCAAAAGGGAAGTACCGGCTAATGAGGATGAAGAATGAAAGATTTTGATATACAGGCCCATGTAGATCAGGTTTATGGAGCTTACCCCAGTTTCCGACATCGGCCATTGATAGGAATCACGACCGATTATGTGGATATTGACGCCTCATTGCGCGATCGTTATTATCAACAAGTGGTTAGTGCCGGTGGTGTTCCGGTTCTGATTCCTCCGGTCGAGCATACGGATGTCATCTTGAATACCCTGGAGAATATCGATGGATTGATATTGACCGGCGGTGGAGATCTAAATCCTTTGTGGAGCGGAGAGGAGCCTGAGAAGGGCCTTCACCATGTGAATTCTGCCCGCGATTTGCCCGAATTGTTAATTACACGCCTAGCGTTTAACCGCCAAATTCCAATCCTTGGTATTTGCAGAGGAATCCAAACGTTGGCGGTGGCACTGGGAGGAAAGGTTATACAGGATATTTCTTGCTCTATTAAACATTCGCAAGAAGCTGACAGAACAGAACCTACGCACAGTGTATTGCTGGAAAATGATAGTGTACTGCATGAAATTTATCAAACAGATAAGATTTTTGTGAATTCTTTTCATCATCAGGCCGTAAAATGTCCTGGTGATGGTTTCAAGATTACTGCAACATCATCGGATGGTATAATTGAAGGTATTGAAAGCACAGATTATAAGTCTGTGATAGGCGTTCAATGGCATCCGGAGTGGCTCGGGACTGAAGGATTGAAGCTGTTTCAATGGCTTGTTCATCGTGCCGATGAGTTTTCGCAGGCCAAACGTATTCATGACAAGATCTTGGTTCTTGATACCCACTGTGATACCCCTATGTTGTTTTCACAAGGTATCCATTTTGATCGTCGCGACAACCGTATGCTCGTTGACCTGCATAAAATGACCGAGGGCCGTGAAGATGCGGTTATCATGGTGGCATATCTTCCACAAATCACTGATCTATCGGCGTTTTCTGCTAAAGTTGGATTTGATGTTGTAGGACATAAGGCATATGCGGATCAGGTATTTGATACAATAGTGGATATTGTCAATGCTCAATCGTCTTATTTGGGTTTAGCTAGGACACCGGCTGAATTGTACAAGAACAAGGTCAATGGCAAAAAATCTATCGTCCTGGGTATTGAAAATGGAGTCGCTCTCGAAGATAATATCCAAAACGTTGGCTACTTTGCGCATCGTGGTGTAACCTATATCACCCTTTGTCACAATGGAGACAATGACATTTGTGACAGTTGCAAGGGTTCACAGACCCATCATGGTGTTTCGTCTTTTGGTGAAAAAGTGATTCGAGAGATGAACGATTATGGAATGATGGTCGATCTTTCTCATGCCTCCGAGAAAAGTTTTTATGATGCGTTGGATATCAGTAAGACACCTATTGTCTGCAGTCACAGCAATTGTAAAGCGCTCTGTGATGTGCCGCGCAATCTTACCGACGATCAGTTGCGTGCACTGGCGAAGGCAGGCGGTGTAGCGCATACTACATTCTATTCGGGTTTTCTACGCCCGGGAAATGAAGAAACCACCATCCTTGATGGTATCCGACACTTGGAGCATGCCATACAGAT
>CALNBT010000258.1 GCA_937874345.1 uncultured Prevotella sp. | reverse complement strand
TAAAACTATTAAATTGTAAAATTATGGGAATATTAACTGGCAAAACAGCCATTGTCACTGGAGCTGCACGTGGAATTGGAAAAGCGATTGCATTGCGTTTTGCACAAGAAGGCGCTAATATCGCATTTACCGACCTTGTTATTGACGAAGAACATGGCGGAAAAGAAACAGAACGTGAGCTGTTAGCTTTGGGCGTAAAGGCGAAGGGATATGCTGGAAATGCTGCAGAATTCGACAATACAGACACATTAGTCAAAACCATCAAGGAAGATTTTGGTTCAATAGACATCCTTGTCAACAACGCCGGCATCACCAAAGATGCTTTGATGTTGAGAATGTCAGAATTACAATGGGATGCCGTCATTAATATCAATTTAAAAAGTGCATTCAACTTTATTCATGCCTGTGTGCCAATCATGATGCGCCAACGTGGCGGATCGATCATCAATATGGCTTCTGTAGTTGGTGTTCACGGAAATGCCGGACAGTCAAACTACGCTGCATCAAAAGCCGGCCTGATTGCATTGGCAAAATCTATTGGTCAAGAGATGGGGCCTAAGGGTATTCGCGCGAATGCTATTGCTCCGGGTTTCATTGACACGGCAATGACTCAAGCTTTGCCAGATGATATCCGCAAAGAATGGATCAATAAAATTCCTTTGCGTCGTGGCGGTACAGTAGAAGATATTGCCAGTTGCGCTTTGTTCTTGGCATCCGACTTATCTAGCTATATCAGCGGACAAGTTATCCAAGTGGATGGCGGCATGAACATGTAATACCAATGAAAGACCTCCCCGACCTTTTAGCCGAAGGGAGGTCTTTTAATTATAACAAACAATTTTGACTTAATACTTATCCAATTGATAAGCATTATGTAAATGGCTTTTTTATGCTCATTATTTACGAAGACAACCATATCATTATTGTATCTAAACGCAGCGGCGAGATTGTACAAGGTGACAAAACCGGCGACGAGCCATTATCCGAAAAGGTAAAACAATACCTAAAGGAGAAACACCAAAAACCCGGAAATGTTTTTTTGGGAGTTGTTCACCGACTCGACCGTCCCGTATGGGGTCTAGTCGTTTTTGCCAAAACATCCAAGGCATTGACACGACTCAACCAGATGTTTAAAGATGGCGAGGTAAAGAAAACATATTGGGCTATCACCAAAAATACGCCACCTTCCTCATCGGGCGTCTTGACCGACTGGCTGTTGCGTAACGAAAAGCAGAACAAGAGCTACGCTTACGACCATGAAGTTCCCAATGCAAAGAAGGCCATCTTGAAATATCGTGTCATTGGCCATTCAGACCATTATAATCTTTTGGAAGTAAATTTGATGACTGGCCGTCATCACCAAATCAGATGCCAGTTGGCCAATATGGGGTGTC
>CALNBT010000257.1 GCA_937874345.1 uncultured Prevotella sp. | reverse complement strand
TTCTTGAGCCGCAAATAAGACGCATTCTCCAAATACCAGTCAGATGGGGTAGTGAAGTTGGCATTAGGATCGTTCTTAGAAAGTCTTGGAATGTTACTTCCTGGATTTTCTGGCGTCCATGCATCAAGAATCTTGTTCCAACGGTTAAAGTTGCCTTCTGTATCATTCAGCGTTAGATATTTGCCCACAAAGAGCGCTTGAGCGCCACCTACACCTTGCAACATGGCATTGACAGAGAACTTTTTCCATGAAATTCCCGCTGAAAGTGCATAAGTTGTTTTTGGGGTAGCGCTTCCGCAATATTGACGGTCGTTGTCATCAATGGTTCCATCACCATTAAAGTCAACAAATTTTAGGTCACCTGCCTTCGCATTTGGCTGAATTCTCTTGTTGTTTTTATCAACATAATTGGCAGCTTCGGCATCACTTTGGAATATTCCATTAGTCTTAATCAGATAGAATGTGTTCAAGGCCTGACCTTTTGTTGTTTGGAATAAATTGGTTAATTCTTTAAAGTCCGAATTTCCGTAGACATCTCCTACCCATATGCCCGGATTGCCATTCTGGTCATAAGTTCCAGTATCGCTTACACGGTTCTTCAAAAAAGAGAAGTTGGCGTTAACATAATATGAGAAATCCTTGCTAATATGATCATTCCAAGATAGTTGAGCCTCAAGACCTTCGTTCTTAACTTCACCTAAATTCACCATCATCGGGTCAACACCCATGGTAGAAGGCCATCCTACTGATTGGTATTGAATAAGATTGTAAGTGCGTTTGTTGAAATAGTCAAGACTTAAAGAAAGTCTGTTGCTGAATAATACCGCATCAAGTCCTAAGTCCCACTGCTCAGATGTCTCCCAAGTTAGATTTGGATTCAATGCTGTTCCGTAATAAATAAGTGTTCCCCAAAGGGTATTGCTTGAAGGTCCATATTGTGCAGCTTCTTGCCAAACGGTCGAATTCAAGAGTGCGGCCTTGTATCCATAACCAATCGAACCAAGATTACCAACGCGTCCCCATGAACTGCGTAATTTTAATAAATTGAATTGGCCAGATTTTGGGAACCAACTTTCATTTGAAATCTTCCATGCGGCCGTAACAGCAGGGAAATCTCCATAATTATTCTGTTTTGGCAGACGTCCAGCATAGTCACGACGCCATGAAGCGGTCAGAAAATAGCGATCATTGTATGAATATGCGGCGCGTCCGACGAATGCGACATTTGCATCTGGACCTGTCAGATAATCTGTTGCACTTGTCGAACCGGCATATGCAAGGTACTGAAGGTATGTAGATTCGTCTGAGAAGTCTCTACCATTTACATTTAAGCCACGTTGAGTCATTTTGTCGGCTGTAGTTGAAAGAAGCAATCCAACAGTGTGCTTTCCAAAAGAATTATCATAAGTCAAGGTGTTTTCTGTCATCCACTTATCATAACGATAGGCCGATTCAACCATTTCGTTGAACAATTTTGGTTTACCCAATTCTGGACGAATCGGAGAAAACTCCTTATAGTAGTTGTTCGCAATATTGAAAGAGAATCTGCTGGTAAACTTTAATCCGGGTAAGATATCATGAATCTGCAATGATGTTGTGGTCCAGAAATCGCTCGTTTTGTTGTAAATGTTTGAAGCAGATAGCAAACGTACTGGATTGATTGCATCACCATGAATGTCAGGATAAGCATTGTCTGGAGCAGTAATTCCACCATATGTTCCATCTGCATTGTATACACTTGCGCTGGATGGCATCTTTAATGCGTTCATGATAGCACCGTTCTCAGCACTTGTAGTGTTGGCACCACGAGCCTGTGAGTTACGCCATGTAAGATCTTCTGAAAGAGTAACCCATTTGTTAATGTCAAATATTCCGTTGTAATGTATCGTATGTTTCTTGTTAAACGTACTAATCAACACACCGTTATCTCCATCATATGAATAGCTTAGACGGCTTTTTGATGTTTTAGAACCAGTGTTAATGACAACATTATGTCTTTGATAGGAGGCATCACGGAAAATAGCATCTATCCAGTCTGTTCTGGTAGTTGCAATGTAGGGATTGATTGATGGATTCCAACCAGTTGGAAGATCAAGTCCGGCTCCTTTATATGATCGGTTAGCTGCCTCGATTTGTCCTTCAGCTGTTAATGCATGAGGAAGATTTGTCGCTTGTCGAATGCCATAAACACCATCATAGCTCAGGCTAACTGAACCTTCTTTTGCTTTTTTTGTTGTGACAAGAACGCATCCGCCTGCACCAGACTGTGCACCATAGATAGCTGCAGATGCTGCGTCTTTTAAAACAACCACACTTTCAATATCATTTAAAGAAGGAATGGGTGCCCCAGGAATGCCGTCGACTACCCACAATACGTTGTCACCATTCATTGAGCCTTGACCACGGATAACAATGCTTGGGGTGGAGGTAGGGTCTCCACCATTGGAAGATACCGTAACACCAGCAAGTTGCCCCTGAAGCATGCTTTCTGTAGAATTGACAGGACGAATGGCCAATTGTTCTGCATTGTTGATAACACCAACAGATGCTGATAAGTCTTGTTTACGCTGACCAGCTCCATAACCCAATACGACCACTTCATCAAGAGAAGCGCGGTCTTCTATCATTACAATGTTTAAAGTTGAACCTTTGACTCTTACATTCTGAGTTGCAAACCCAATTGAAGTAATCTTTAATTCGGTGTTTTGAGGAACGTCTAATGAGAATTTACCGTCAATACCAGTAACCGTCCCCTTTGATGACCCGACAACCATAATGGTTGCACCAATCAGTGGTTCTCCTTGTTTATCGGTAATTGTTCCCGAAATGCGATTCCCCTGTTGTTGAACTGTTTCAACGACTGGTTTGCTTTCATTGTAGGCAAAAGAAAGCGTTGGTGATAGTAATGTCAAAGTTGTTAAAGCTGTTAATTGACATCGTCTGATTTTGCAGCTTACTGATGGAATTGTTTTTTTCATTCA
>CALNBT010000256.1 GCA_937874345.1 uncultured Prevotella sp. | reverse complement strand
AAAGTGTCACCTGGGTTACGGTTTTAGCTTCACCGGCAATATATCTTTGCGAAACAAAAATAAACAAATAAAATGAATAATATTTGGAATTCGCATTCTTTTTAAATGGACAGTATTGGAGACACTACAACATTCGAAAATTGAATCACGGATATCGAACAGATACAAAACGAAGTTTAACATCAAAAAAATGGATTATGAAAAATTTAAAAGACATGAAAGTTGGCGACATTGTCACAGCGGATTACAGAGCAGCAGAAGTGTTTAAAAAATATGGTATTGATTACTGTTGTGGCGGAAATCAAAGTCTGGATCGAGCAGCCAGCGAAAAGAAACTTGATATTGCCGAACTTGAATTGAAGCTTAACCATCTGGATGAAGTGGAAACAAACCGTCAACTCAATTATAAAGACTGGAATCCGGGTTTCTTATGCGATTACATCGTCAACGAATTCCACAACAAGGTGTACAGGGTCTTGCCTGAACTGATGGCCTATCTCGACAAAATTGTGAAGGTTCATGGTGCCAATCATCCCGAATTGAAAGCGATTGCGAATTTGTTTGCATTGATCAATACCGAACTGCCCATACATCAACATCAAGAAGAAAACGTATTTTTTCCTGCCATCAAGGAACTTGAGAATACCGATGCGACAGATGCGAAGCGGATCATCAATACACAATATGCGCAAATGATGGAAGAGCATGAGTTGGTCGGCGGTACAATGGACAAGATCAAGGTGCTGAGCAAGAACTATCTTGTGCCGGATGATGGATGCAACACCTATCGTGTAACGTATAAAATGCTCGAAGAGTTTGAGGACGACTTGCATACACACGTACACATCGAAAACAATATTTTATTTCCAAAAGCTGTAGCATTGGCTCAATAAGTAAACAATTCAATACAAGATAAACAACAAACAAACAAGGATATGAAAAAGCATGTAACAAACAATGTGAACTGGGTAGGCATCAATGACTGGGAGTTGAGACAATTTCACGGTAACGAATACTCTACGAAGAGAGGTTCTTCTTATAATTCCTACCTCGTCCAGGAAGAAAAAAATGTATTGATCGATACGGTCTTTGTTCCATTTGCAAAAGAATATGTGACAAACCTGGCGAAAGTCATTGATCTCAAAAAGATTGACTATATCATCATGAACCATGCGGAACCTGATCACAGTGGGGCCCTTCCCGAACTGATGAAATTGATTCCAGATACACCCATCTATTGTACGGAAAATGCAGTAAAGTCTATCAAAGGCCATTATCATCAGGACTGGAATTTTGTCACGGTCAAAGCTGGAGACAAGCTCGCTATCGGCAACGGTAAGGAATTTACCTTTATTCCTGCCCCCATGCTGCACTGGCCCGATACGATGTTCAGCTACCTGAGCGGGGATAACATCCTTTTCAGTAACGACGCGTTTGGTCAGCATTTTTGCTCCAGCTCACTGTTCAACGATTTGGTCGATCAGTCCGAACTTCAGCAAGAAGCCATTAAGTACTATGCCAATATTCTGACGCCGTTCAGCAAGTTTGTTACCAAGAAAATTGATGAAGTCGTCAAACTGAATTTGCCTATCGATTATATCTGTACCAGTCATGGTGTGGTTTGGCGCGATAACCCTTTGCAGATTGTACAGAAATATGCTGAATGGGCAAATAACTATCAGGAAAATCAAATCACGTTGATATACGACACGATGTACAACGGTACGCGTATCATAGCCGAGAATATTGCTAAGGGTATTATGCTGGCCGATCAATCGATCACGGTCAAACTGTATAACGCAGGCAAGATGGACAAGAACGATATTCTTACAGAGGTATTTAAGTCTAAAGCCATATTGATGGGATCGCCTACTGTCAACAATGGAATGATGTATGCCACCACGGGATTATTGGAAATGATCAAAGGTCTCAAGTTTGTTGGCAAGAAAGCGGCTGCCTTTGGCACCTACGGTTGGAACGACATGGCCTCCAAGCAAATTGACAAGTTGTTACGCGAAGCAGGCTTTGACGTCGTTCTCGAACCTCTTTCAAA
>CALNBT010000255.1 GCA_937874345.1 uncultured Prevotella sp. | reverse complement strand
GGATTCCTTCCCGGCACTGGACAAGAATACAATGCTGTTATATCTCATGGAGCACAATTGCTTTATGCTTATGGTGAAGCTACCGTTCCAAAGATTACCATCACACTTCGAAAAAGCTATGGCGGAAGCCATATCGTGATGGGATGTAAACAACTGAGAGCAGACTTAAATTTTGCATGGCCAACCTCAGAAATTGCGGTTATGGGTGCTTCGGGTGCTGTTGCTGTATTAAGTGCCAAAGAAGCTAAAGCCAAGAAGTTAGCTGGAGAAGATGTTTCTGCATTTTTGGCTGAAAAGGAAGAAGAATATACAGAACTTTTCGCCAATCCTTATCAGGCTGCTCAATATGGCTACATAGATGATGTGATTGAACCACGCAATACTCGTTTCCGTATTTGTCGCGGATTGGCCCAACTGGCGCATAAGCGTCAAGGATTGCCGGCTAAAAAACATGGCTGCATGCCAATGTAAACATTAGATATTGAAAGAACGATCATGGATAAGAATATATTTGCAGCCATTGCCATGGCACTTTACGAAGACAGTGAAATGAACGTACACGATTTTGAATCAGGTAAGATTACCATCATCCCCAAGCATACGCAATGGGATTCAAAATTCATCACATTTACTTCAATGCCATCATCAAAGTGAAATATCAAAAAAAACATCACCCATGGGTGAGAAAAGAGATTTAAGATATGAAAGAATTTAAATATATCATCGACGATAAAGAATATAAAGTCGAAATCGGAAATATTGTAGACAACGTTGTACAAGTGATTGTTAACGGTGAAGACTTTCAAGTTCAACTAGAGGAAGAAAAAGAGGTAGAGGTGAAAAAGCCTGTTTTGGGAGCTCCAGTCAAAGCAGAATCTGTGGATACAGATACGCCAGATTCTTCCAATGTCAATACAGACAATGCTATCAAGGCTCCACTTCCAGGAGTAATTACCGAAATCAAGGTTGCTATAGGAGACGAGGTAAAGACAGGTGATACTGTTATAGTACTCGAGGCTATGAAAATGGCCAACAACATAGAGACAGAACATAATGGTAAAGTAACGGCTATTTTAGTTAAACAAGGAGAAAGTGTAATGGAAGACACACCACTTGTTGTAGTTGAATAATTACACGGCTATTATAGAGGTAAAGGATAGATTTCATTTCTGTATTTCACTATAGAAATGAAATCTATTTTTTGTTTTGTGATTTAATGGCTAAAGAACAAAAAATGCTAAATTATATATGGTAAACTATTGGTTTTCCAAATATTTAAGCGAATATTTCCAGTTTTTTTTGTATCTTTGCAAACATAGTATGTTTTATATCAATATCATTTTATAATGCAAATGCTGTGGATTGAATTTATACTATATAATTGCATAAGCGCAAAAAACAGACATGACAAAAAAGATATTATTCATTAATCAAGAAATGACTCCTTACGTTCCAGAAACAGCAATGTCTTTATTGGGTCGTAATTTGCCACAGTCAATTCAGGAAAGTGGTTGTGAGATACGAACATTTATGCCTAAATGGGGAAATATCAATGAAAGACGAGGGCAACTTCATGAAGTAATTCGCCTTTCTGGAATGAATCTCATCATTGACGATACTGATCATCCTTTATTGATAAAAGTTGCTTCAATCCCACAAGTAAGGATACAAGTATATTTTATTGACAATGAAGATTACTTCACCAAACGTCAAATGACTGTTGACGAAACTGGTATGGAATATCCTGATAATGGTGAACGAGCTATCTTTTTTGCACGTGGTGTCCTTGAGACAGTAAAGAAACTACGTTGGGCACCTGACATTATTCATTGTCAAGGATGGATGTCTGCTGTTATACCTTTCTATGTGAAAACGGCCTATCAAGACGAACCTTCTTTTGCCAATTCTAAAGTTGTAACTTCTTTGTTTTATAATCAATTAAAGAGTGATTTGGGGACAAATTTTAAACGTTGCGTACAGTTTAGAGATGCAAAACTTGATCTCCTGTCTACTTATAACGAGAAATTTGATTTCTTAGAGTTGGGTAAACTAGCTATTGATTATAGTGATGGCATCGTAGAAGCAGAAAAAGATATCAATCAAGATCTAGTAAAATATAGTCATGATAAAAACTTGCCATTTATGAGCTTTCCTGGAGACAATTATGCTCAACCTTATCAAGATTTCTACGATTCAATTCTCGATAAGTAATTTAATAAAATATTTCTCAATAACGTTTACAGCACTTTATTTAGCTTAAACTCAGATGAAAACTAATTTACTTGCAATCTTTTCTTTTGCAGCCTTGTTGTTTACTTCTTGTGATAGTACAACAGATGGTCTTGGAGTTTCTTTGACCAGTTCGATGGACAATTTATCAATTTCTACAGATACATTTCCTGTATATACAAAATCAATCGCAGCAGATTCTGTGTTATCAAGAAACACTACAGGGTATCTTGGCAAAGTTCGGGATCCTGAAACTGGGGGTTATGTTACAGGCAACTTTATGACTCAGTTCCACGTTCAGGAAAATTATCGATTCCCTTCTGCCGACTCAATAACGAGCAAAATAAATGGAAAGATTGTGGCAGATTCATGTGAAATACGCTTATATTATAAGAACTTTTATGGTGACTCTTTATCGACTATGAAACTTACAGTATATGGATTGGATAAGCCGATGAGTGAAGCTGCTAAATATTATTCAAACTTTGATCCATTCACGGCAGGTTTCATATTACAGGATGCGTACAAAGTTGATAAAGTATATACTTTAGCTGATATGAACTTAAGTCAAACGACACTTAACAGTGGAGACCATGTCGACAATATACGTATTTCACTAGATAAGCCATTCCAAGACAAGCAAGGTGTAGCGTATAATAATTATGGTACTTACATCATGCAACAATACTATGCTCACCCTGAATATTTTGCGAATTCTCTGGCATTTGCAAATCATGTTTGTCCTGGGTTCTATTTTCAAAATGCTGGAGGTTTAGGCTCTTTGGCGTATGTCTATTTAAGTCAGATCAATATATTTTTCAGATATTTGAGTAATGGTACTGAACATGTTGGCTCATCCTCTTTTTCTGGGACAGAAGAAGTTTTGCAAACCACAAATTTACAAAATGATAAGTCCACTATTCAAAAGTTAGTATCTCAGACTAATTGCTCCTATATAAAGGCATCTGCAGGTATCTTCACAGAAATAACTCTTCCAGCCGAAGAAATTATGAAAGGCCATGAAAATGATTCTATTAACTCAGCTAAATTACAGCTTCGCCGAATTAACGACTCAATGACCGGCAACTATTCGTTTGATATCCCAAACACGTTGCTTTTGCTTCCTAAAGATAGCCTATATTCGTTTTTTGAAAATAAACAAATTGCTGACTATAAAACATCTTTCCTTTCAACATACAATAGCAAGAATAATGGATATAGCTTTGATAATATTGGGAACATCATTTTACAAATGATAAAAAATAAGAAGTCAGGCAACTATTCAGCAGATTGGAACAAAGTTGTATTAATTCCCGTAACTGCACTTTATTATACAAATCAGAGCACCAATATTCTAATGTCAGTTGTACATGACATGTCGTTAAGCAGTACTCGGTTAGAGGGTGGCAATAATCCACAGCGTATCTCGGTCATTTATTCACATTTTAAATAAATGGCAGACAATTATTTAGAAAGAAAACGTGATGAATACGAAGCAAAAAAAGCGGAGTGGATTCGTAGAAAGAAATTACATTTGGATAAACAAACCAAAATTGTAAAAGATAAAGTGATTTAATGATTTAGGTATGCCCTACGAAAACAGGCATACCTTTTTGCTTTCATTTGATACAAGAAGCTATTTACTTTTCTGCAGTTAGCATATATAAAAGTCGGATTTTTTATGTAAGTTTGCATACACAAACAAAATTATATGAAAAAGTTTATCGCAGTGTGTCTCACAGTGCTTTGTTGCAATTTTACAATGATGGCAAACACTAAAACTGTTAAAATACGAATTGTACAGACTAGCGATGTACATGGTTCTTTTTTCCCATATGATTTTACGAACAGAAAGCCGACAAGTGGTAGTCTTGCAAGGGTTTCTACTTATGTGGATTCCCTACGAAAAAGTTATGGAAAGAACCTTATTCTTTTAGATAACGGAGACATTCTTCAGGGACAACCCTCATGCTATTTTTACAACTATCTTCAAACGAATGATCAAAATGTAGCCGCCTCAATAATGAATTATATGAAGTATGATGCCCAAACGATTGGAAATCATGACAT
>CALNBT010000254.1 GCA_937874345.1 uncultured Prevotella sp. | reverse complement strand
GTCAAAATAGGATGTTTCGCTGCTTCTACATCATTTACGCGTTTGATTGGTGTCACATGTGGTGCTGTCTTTACAATTTCAGGATCGGCCTAAGCCTCTTCTGCAATTTGATGCATCACTGCAATAAATCCGTCAATCGTATCTTTGCTCTCGTTTTCCGTTGGTTCGATCATCATTGATTCGTGGAAGAGTAATGGGAAGTAAATGGTAGGAGCATGGAATCCATAGTCAAGAAGACGCTTTGCCACATCCATTGTTGTTACACCTGTACTCTTGTTGATCAAGCCGTTGAATACAAACTCGTGCTTGCAGAGTCCTTCTATCGGAAGTTCGTAAACATCTTTCAGGCATTCCTTGATGTAATTAGCATTCAGCGTAGCCAATGGACCAACCATCTTGATGTTTTCTTTACCTAAAGTCAGAATATAAGCGTAAGCTCTGAGCAATGTGCCAAAGTTACCATGATAAGGATGTATGTCGATATTCAAGAATTGTTTTGCTTCCTTCTCAATATCATGAGTGGGCAGAAAATCAACTAATTTTTCACAAACGCCAACAGGGCCAGCTCCAGGTCCTCCACCACCATGAGGGGTTGAGAAAGTCTTATGTAGATTCACGTGCATGACATCAAATCCCATGTCACCAGGTCTGCATTGTCCCAGCAATGGGTTGAGATTTGCTCCATCATAATACATCAATCCGCCACATTCGTGAACCAGTTTGGTAATCACTGGAATTTGAGTCTCGAAAATGCCCAAAGTGTTGGGGTTCGTCATCATCATTCCTGCAATATCGTCACCAAGAAGTGTCTTCAGATCATCAACATCCACCTGTCCGTTGGCATTGCTCTTTACTTCTACTACATCAAAACCGCAGATGGCTGCAGATGCAGGATTCGTACCATGAGCAGAGTCAGGTACGATTACCTTGGTTCTTTTGTTATCATTACGACTCTGATGATAGGCGCTGATAACCATCAGACCGGTCAATTCGCCATGAGCACCGGCACATGGATTGAGTGTAAATCGGCTCATTCCTGTGAGTTCGGCAAGCGATAGCTGGAGGTTCTCGTAAACCTCTTCAGCCCCTTGCACCGTTTCTTTGGGTTGCAACGGATGAAGGTTCACAAAGAAAGGATGAGATGCGACCTCTTCATTGATCGTCGGATTATATTTCATTGTACATGAGCCCAACGGATAAAAGCCGTTGTTTACACCAAAGTTGTTTTCGCTGTGGTTGGTATAATGACGTACAACCGTTAATTCATCGCATTCGGGCAATTCTGCATCTGTGCTTCTTTTTAACGATTCGGGAAGTGACTGGTGTGCATACGGATTTTTCGGAAGGGTGTAACCCTTACGTCCTGGATGCGATAATTCAAAAATCAGATTGCTATATAATTTACGATTCATGGCACAATTCTATTAATTGATCAATTTCTGACTTGGTTCTCTTTTCGGTTACAGCCAACATTAAAGTGTTGTCTGATACCTGAATACCTCCAAAAAAGCCATGATCGATGAAACGTTGCTGCAATTGATGGATGTCACCATCATAATTTACACAGAATTCATTGAAGAACGGTTGTTCGAACGTTAGTGTAAAATGACCAGTCTTGATCAGTTCATCGCAAAGATAGTGTGCTCCGTCATAAGATAATTGAGCAGCTTCTTTCACACCTTCTTTACCCATCAAAGAAAGATATATTGTTACCCAAAGAGCCATCAGCGACTGGTTTGAACAGATATTAGATGTCGCCTTTTGGCGACGGATATGCTGTTCGCGGGCCTGAAGGGTTAATACAAAAGATCTTTTACCATCTTCGTCTACGGTCTTACCAACAATTCGGCCCGGCATCTTACGCATTAACTTCTCGGTACAGCACATATATCCCACGTAGGGTCCGCCCCAGCTCATCGGTATACCTAACGACTGTCCGTCACCAACGGCAATGTCGGCACCTAGTTCACCTGGGGTTTTCAATATGGCCAAGTCGGCAGCGTTGCTGTTCATGATAAATAATGCTTTATTAGCATGGCACATATCTGCCACTCCTTCGTAGTCTTCGACAATACCAAAGTAGTTTGGGTGTTGTACCAGCACACCAGCAACGTCCCCGGCAGAAAGCTTTTGCTCTAGCTGTTGCTTATCAGTAACGCCGTCTTTTTGAGAAACCATCTCGATAACGATGTGTTGGAAATGCGCATATGTCTTGATAACCGACAAAATCTTGGGGTCTACTGTCTCTGAAACCAATACTTTGGATGCCTTTTTCGATGCTGCATTGGCCATTAAAACAGCTTCAGCCGTAGCAGTAGAACCGTCATACATAGACGCATTTGAGATATCCATGCCAGTTAGTGCAGTCATCATACTTTGAAATTCAAAAATATAATGAAGTGTACCCTGTGAGATTTCAGCCTGATAGGGGGTATAACTGGTCAAAAATTCAGATCTTCCAACGAGAGAAGAAATGGCAGAAGGTGTGTAATGATCGTATACACCGGCACCTGTGAAACAAGTCAATTGCTTGTTTTTGTTGCCCAGTTCGTTAAAGAATTGACGTATTTCCAATTCACTCTTCGCTTCAGGAAGGTCGTAGTCCCTTTGAAAACGGATACTCTCGGGTATCTCAGAGAAAAGATCATCGAGTGACGTTACGCCAATCCTTTCCAACATCTGAGCAATATCCTCTTCAGTATGTGGAAAAAATTTATAGCTCATGAATTTATTTCTTACAAAATTCGTCGTATGCCTGTGCATCCATCAAGTTGTCCAACTCGCTTTTGTCAGACATTTCTACCTTGATAATCCAGTTTTCGAATGCATCCTGGTTGATTAACTCTGGTGTTTCTTCAAGAGATTCATTAATTTCGACAACTGTTCCACTTACAGGAGATGTGATATCGCTTGCAGCTTTGACGCTTTCAACGGCTCCGAAATCTTCGCCTGCCTCTATTTCGTCATCAACTTCAGGCATATCTACATAGACGATGTTTCCCAACGCATGTTGAGCAAAATCTGTGATACCGATGTAACCTGTGTTTCCCTCAACTTTTACAAATTCGTGTGACTCACTGTAATAGAGTCCTTCAATAACTTTAGCCATAGGTGTGTATGTTATTATGATTTATTTAATGAATGATTAATCTTTCTTATAATGTTTGTCGTAGAACTTCTTCTTGACCACAACACATGGAAATGTCTTCTTGCGAATCTGTATTTCCAGTTCTGTTCCCAACTTAGAAAATTCTGTATCAACCAATGCCATGGCAATACTCTTGTCGACACTGATGCCATGATAGCCTGTCGTAACAACTCCCACTGGCTTTCCGTCAGCAATAACATTGTAACCATGCCGTGGAATAGCCTTGTCTTTCAGCTCCAAGCCTACCAATTTCTGCGCAACTCCTTCTTCCTTTTGTTGACGAAGAGCTTCTTTTCCTATAAATTCAGGTTTGTCTAATTTGCAGAATATGCTGAGACCTGCCATCACTGGAGAAATGTTTTCGGACAATTCATCACCATAGAGCGGAAGACCAACTTCAAAACGCAGCGTATCGCGACAACCTAAACCACAAGGCAAGCAACGCTTGCTGGCTAACAGTTGGTCCCAAAAGTTGTTGATTAATTCGTGCGAAGCGTAAATTTCAAATCCATCCTCACCAGTATATCCTGTACGACTAACAATGATATTATCACCATTTACATCAATCGTCTTAAGGGAATAAAATGATAGCTCCTTGCAAGGAAGATGTAATACTTCTTCAACGACAACTTCTGCTTCAGGACCTTGTACTGCTAACTGCCCGTATTTGTCTGACAGATGGTCAATGTTCACATTATATTCTGCAGCATGTTCACGCATCCATGCCACGTCTTTGTCAATATTTGCTGCATTGATAACGATAAAAAATTTGTTTTCGTCCATTTTGTATACCAGCAAATCGTCTACTGTCCCTCCATTAGGATACAGCATCATACCGTAATAAATCTTGTTGATAGGTGCATTGGTGACATCGTTGGTGAAAATATGATTGACATAACGTTCAGCATCTTGCCCAGTAACATAAACCTCGCCCATGTGCGAGACGTCAAATACACCACAATGTTGTCTCACAGCCTGATGTTCTTCCGTGATAGACGAATACTGTATCGGCATGTCGAAACCTCCGAAAGGTTGCATCAATGCGTTCAAAGCAACATGTTTGTCATAAAGACAAGTTCGTTTATTTTCCATATATCGTAATTAATATCAAATTTTCTTTGTTGTGTTTGGATTCTCCTGATAGAAAGCATTAAAGGATTTCTATTGTAGAATGAAACTTTAAGGATGAGCCATGATAAGCTCAATCAACTGATCTTTTCTCAAGTTCCTCACAATGTCTCCAATATTTTCGGGCAATGCTGCTGTTATTTCGTATTCATTATACTGAATATTTTGTAAAGGTTTCAGAACCTGATTGTCAATATCACCTGTCAAAAAATAGTCTCCAAGGATATTTATATGCTTGATAACATCGTTTTTAAGCTGAATATATACTTCCATATTCCCGACATTATCGAAGTGTTTTTTGTTGCTGATAGAATATCGAGGATTATTTCCAAATGTGAAATTGTCAGATAGATAGTCTTTTTCAATTTCCTCAATGCCTTTCACATCGTCTGTCGTTAGAACCAATTCAGAAGAACAGAGATATTGTTTGGTAAGCTGTTTGAATTTCTCGAGCGAAAGCGTTGTGAAATCTTTCAGTAAAGCAATATGCTGTCTCACACTTTCGACACCTTTGCTAATCAATTTTTCTTCACTGGGAGTAATGCTTTTCACCATATTTTCCATGTCGGTATCGTACAACATGGTTCCATGAACGATGCTTCTACCTGGTACATGGTAAAACGCATTGCCTGAAATCTTCTTTCCATCGATCATGACGTCATTTCGTCCTCCTGCAGTTGCAGCAATGCCCATTTTGTTTAACATCTCGACAATGAGATTGATGTATTGGGAAAAGACTAAATTTACTTGTTCATCGTGAGTGATATATGAGAATAAAAGACAACTTTTGTCCACGTAAATACATCCTCCACCGCTTTTGCGACGCAACACGTGAATGTTGTTTTCGTGACAATAAGAAAGATTTACTTCGTTGTTTATCAGTTGGTTACGACCTACCATTACTGTTGCTGGTACTTGCCACATGAAGAAACAGTCTTCGTTCGTGTTTATGTAGCGCGCAATATATTCTTCCATCGCCAGATAGAAGCTCGATAAACGATTCATTTCTTGTACTTCAACGTACAGCATTTGGTATGATTGAATTTGAAATAATGCCTTGCAAAAGTACGTATTTATTATGGAATATGCGAAAAAAAAGAATTAAAAGATAGGATGTTACACGCTAACAGATTATTTGGTTTTTGGAAGAATTACTTTTTGGGTTTTAGCATTCATACATTCTATTTGGACAAAATGAATGTTTATTTTGTGATTTCCTTAAGATAATTCAAAAAAAAATCATGAGTTGCCCATCAAACGTATAGGCAACTCATGAATATCATTGTCATTTTGTTATTGACGACGTAGAAGAAATCCCTTGAAGTCATTAAAATCATGTTCCATACTGACACGTTGTTTTTTGCCTTGCATAAAGTTTTTGAGTCTTACAGGAATTGGGATATCTATCGAAAGTATTTCATCTACTTTCTCTTTGAACTTCGCTGGATGTGCCGTCTCAAGGAAAATTCCTGTTTCCCCTTCTTTTAAGAAGTCTTGTAGGGCCAGGTATCCGCAAGTTCCATGAGGATCCATTATATATTTATTTTCACGATAGCAGTTCTGCATACCCAGTGCTATTTGTTCGTCAGTATAAGTAGCACCTCCGATATGGGCTTTAATGTCTTGGTAACTGTTGCCAAATAAATCCAATATGCGGGCAAAATTGCTCGGGTCTCCTACATCCATTGCATTTGCAATCGTCTGGATACTAGGCATAGGTTGATAAACGCCGGTTTGAAGATATTGAAAGAAAATATCATTTTTGTTGTTCGCGGCAATAAAATGATGGATAGGTAACCCCATTTGTTTTGCAATCAGTCCTGCGGTAATGTTTCCAAAGTTTCCACTAGGCACACTTACAACGATGTGGTTTATATCTTTTCCTTGTCTTTTGAGTTGAGCATAAGCGTTGAAATAATAAAAGGCTTGAGGAAGGAAACGGGCAACGTTGATCGAATTGGCAGATGTCAGTCGTAGGGTTTTGTTGAGTTCATCGTCCATAAAAGCTGCCTTGACGAGTGACTGACAATCATCAAATACGCCATCAACTTCGATGGCTGTGATGTTCTGTCCTAGAGTGGTAAACTGACTTTCTTGTATTTCGCTTACCTTTCCTTTAGGATACAGTACATATACATGTATACCTTCTACGCCGAGAAAACCGTTTGCAACAGCACTTCCTGTATCACCGCTTGTCGCTACCAGGACATTGACCTCTTGTCCTTTCTCCTTTTGGATAAAGTATTGTAGTAACCGTGCCATAAATCGTGCACCAACATCCTTGAAAGCTAAAGTCGGACCATGATAAAGTTCAAGAGAATAAACATCTTCGCTTACTGAAACCAATGGCGTATCAAACGATAACGTGTCGAATACCATCTGCTTCAAGGCATTGTGTTCAACATCTTCGCCAAAGAAACGTAATGCCACCTGATACGACATTTCCTGAAAAGTCATCTCTTCAAGATGGCCAAAAAACGTCTTTGGCAGTGGTAAAATCTGTTTGGGCATATACAGTCCTCGGTCTGGAGCCAAACCTCGTATCACAGCTTCCTGTAAAGTGGCTATGGGTGCTTGTTGATTTGTTGAATAATATTTCATTGCTTTGCCATCAAAAGGGTCATTAGTTGGTGTGATTTCAGAAGTCCGTAACTGCCAGATAAAGCTGATACTTCATCATATTGGCAGACAGAATCGGACTCAATGCCTGGATACCATACTATAAACGGTACAGGTTCGTTTGCATGAGCACGAGTCTCTACGGGTGTGGGATGATCGGGTAGGATCGTAATGCATACCGGTTCGTCCCATTGAGAAACCTCTTCGTAAACGGGTTTTACAATTCTTCGGTCAAGATTTTCTATGGTCTTCAGTTTCAATGCTAAATCCCCATCGTGTCCCGCTTCATCACTTGCCTCAATGTGCAGGTAAACAAAGTCTTGCTTTTTAAGTGCATCCAAGGCCGCTTGTGCCTTCCCTTCATAATTGGTGTTAGCTAATCCCGTTGCTCCAGGAACCTTTATGATGTCAAGTCCTGCATAAACGCCAATGCCTCTAATCAGATCAACGGCAGAAATACAAGAACCTTTTCGGATTTGAGGAAAACGCTCAGACAATTTTTTCATCTTAGGTCTGTATCCGCCTCCCCAAGGCCAGATAGAATTAGCTTGAGCCTTTCGACCTTGGTTGAATGGATGTGCCGTAAGAATCTTCTGTGACCGAAGTATCAAGTCGTTTAGCAAATCGGTTGTTTCAGTAGGTGTCATCCTTCCAGATTCGGTATCTTGGTTCGTATATTCTGAATCAGGTTGAACCAAGAGCTCGCGCCAAGGTTCGTTGGGATGATCGTGAGGCGGTGAGCAAACGATATGTTTGTTGCCACCCTTGATGACTAACAGATGGCGATATTGAATGCCTGTAATAAATTGAACGTTGTCATTGCCAAGCTTTTCGTTGAGATGTTGAATAAGCACGTCACTTTCTTCTGTTGTAAGATGACCTCCATGATGGTTCTTGATAAGACCGTTTTCTAATTCAATGATGTTGCATCGCAAAGCCAAGTCGTCTTGTCTCATATCGTAACCAATGGATGCTGCCTCAAGTGGTCCGCGCCCTTCGTATACTTCATTTAAGTCATATCCTAATATTGCCATGTTGGCAACTTCAGAACCTGGATAAAATCCTTCAGGAATCGTAGCCAAACGTCCATTTCTACCTTCTCGAGCCAATAAGTCCATTGTTGGTATTTCAGCGTATTGAAGCAGGGTCTTACCACCCAAACGATCAACGGCATGGTCTGCCATGCCATCTCCAATAATGATAATGTGTTTCATGTTAGTTAGATATTAGCAATAGACATGATGTTAGCAAATACTCCCGCAGCCGTCACACTGGCTCCAGCTCCGTACCCTTGAATCAGCATGGGATAGTCTTTGTAGCGTTCTGTTGTCAACAATACAATGTTATTGCTTCCTTCCAGATTATAAAATGGATGAGTGTTGTCTACAGCTTTCAATTCTACCCGAGTCTTGCCATGATCCATTGTAGCGACAAAGCGCCAGCGCATGCCTTGTTTCTCAAGTTTTTTCCGTCTTTGTTCAAAATCATCATCCAAGGAAGGGAGACGTTTCCAGAAATCATCCAGACTTCCTTCAAAAAATTCATCAGGAATGAAAAGGTGTTTTTCGACATCTTCTTTTTCTACTTTGTAATTCGCTTCACGGGCCAAAATGACTAGTTTCCTGACCACATCCTTACCACTGAGGTCTATACGTGGGTCAGGTTCACTGTATCCCTCAATCTTAGCTCTTCGTACGGTTTCAGAGAAAGAAACTGTTTGCGAAAGTTCATTGAAAATAAAATTGAGTGTACCACTCAATACTGCTTCTATTTTCAGAATCTTGTCTCCCGATGTGCAAAGGTCATTGATGGTCCCAATTACCGGTAATCCGGCACATACATTTGTCTCGAACAAAAACTTAACACCACGGTCGAGAGCAGTGCGTTTAAGTTTGAGATATGACTGATATGGAGATGATGCCGCTATTTTGTTGGCGGCAACGACACTGATATTATGTTCAAGGAACGACTGATAGAGACCTGCAATTTCTGCACTGGCAGTGCAATCGACGAATACAGAGTTGAAAATATTCATGCCCTGAATGTTGTCTCGAAGTTTGGTTGCTGTGCTTGGTTCAGACGCTCTCAGTTCTACCTGATAGTTGTTCAGATCCAATCCATCTCGATTGAAGATGGCATTCTTTGAACTGGCAATGCCAACTACATTCAACTTCAGACGGCGATGCTCCTTCAACTCTTCATATTGTGATCGAATTTGCTCGATAAGTTTCCCCCCAACTGTACCGACACCGCAAATAAAAATGTTTAGTACCTTGTATTCGGACAGGAAGAAAGAATCGTGCAGAACATTTAATGATTTGCGAAGATTATTGGCATCAACCACAAACGAGATGTTGGTTTCACTCGCACCTTGTGCACAGGCAATCACGCTGATACCCGATCGTCCCAGTGTACCAAACAGCTTGCCTGCAATACCAGGCGTATGTTTCATGTTTTCGCCTACAATGGCAATGGTTGCCAGTCCACTTTCCGCATACATGGGGAACATCGCTCCGGTGTGAATCTCTTTGGCAAATTCGTTGTTCAGTACTTGAATGGCTTCTTCAGCATCCTCTTCCTGAACACCAATACTGGTCGAATTTTCAGAAGATGCCTGGCTCACCATGAAGACAGAGATGCCTTTTTCTGCCAGCGCCGTAAAAATACGGCGGTTCACGCCAATCACTCCTACCATAGAGAGTCCAGCAACGTTGATAAGTGTCGTGCCCTTGATGCTCGAAATGCCCTTGATAGGTTTGCCGTCGTTGGTGATACGGTCTTTAATAATGGTTCCTTCTCCATCTGGGTTGAAAGTGTTCTTGACACAGATGGGGATATGTTTCACACAAACAGGATATATTGTTGGTGGATAAATAACCTTGGCTCCAAAGTTACAAAGTTCCATTGCCTCAATATAGCTCAGCTCGTTTATGGTGTAGGCCGTTTTAATTACCTTTGGATCGGCCGTCATGAAACCGTCTACATCGGTCCATATCTCGAGAATCTTTGCATCCAATGCTGCTGCAATGATAGATGCTGTATAGTCTGATCCGCCTCTTCCAAGGTTTGTAATTTCGTTGGTATTCTTGTCCTGACTGATGAATCCGGGTACAAGACATATATTCGGATGGTTTATAAACGTACGTTTAACCAGTTTGTTCGTTAAATCGCTATCAAGTGTATGTTTGCCATGTTTGAGTTCGGTCTTGATAAACTCTCTGGCATCATACCATTTAGCGCCCTTGATGAGGGCAGCGCAAATATTCGAGCTCAATCGTTCTCCATAGCTAACGATCACATCTTGTGTTTTTTCGCTGAGGTCATGGATAAGAAAGACGCCGAAATAAATCGATCGAAGCTGATCGAACAGTGCATCAACGATATTGAATAAATCAATCCTGTTGTGACTATCTGTAATAACGGTATCAATCAATTGATGATGCCGGTTGACCATTTCGCTAAACTCGTCTTTCCAAGTTTCGTCTCCTTTTAACACTAGCTGGGATGTGGAAAGCAATTGGTCGGTAATACCACCTAGTGCACTTACTACGACTATCACAGACTGTCGTTGGGCTTCTTTTTCTACAATCCTTTTCAAAGAAAGGATACTCTTTACGGAACCAACAGATGTTCCGCCAAATTTTAATACTTTCATAACGTTTGTTTGTCAATTTCAGCCACTTAACAAAAGAGGTCTGTTCCGTATGATGCAAGTTCAAGCCGTTTTTTCTGTGCAGATTTGTCTATGACCTTCCTTACAACAGAGGCTGATGCAAATCGTTTCTTTTAAATATCTCTTGAAACCATCTTGGTGAGGGCAAAATTACAAAAAAACTTTTAATAACAAATCTTTTGGCAAGAAATATCACTTTGTCGTGTTGAGAGGTGCTTTTGTAACTGTTTATAATTAATTGAAGGATGTATGACACACCAAAACATACTTTTATCGATGTTTTGAAATCTAATTGTCAATAGGAATACCCCCATGTTCTGCATGCATGGCATCCACAAGCGACTTTTGCCAATTGTAACAAATTCTCAAGAAAAACTTTGATAAATGGAAAATATATGTTTACTTTGCAAAAGTTAAAATAAATACAAATTGTAAATAATCTGAAAAGTAATAAGGATAATAATGAAAAAAAGTTTATTCGTATTGTTGTTGATGGTGATTTCTATCCCATCTTTTTCGCAGTATAACAGCGGAGGTTTCACCCTTGATTCGCAGAACCTTTATTATGGTATTCGTATCGGTATGACATCTGCCACTATCGGAGGAGATAGGGATTTAGGAGCTAAAACTGGTATGACTTTAGCCGGAGTTGTTGGGGCACGCGTTTCAAGAAACAATCCTTTGTTTATAGAAAGTGGCCTGTATTACACTGAACGTGGTGGTAAAAATAGCGCTGAAACTGTTAGTTTGAATTATTTGGAAGTTCCTTTTTTGATAAAATATGGTTTTGCCGCTGCTGACGGCGTTGCCATTCTGCCATTCTTTGGACCTTATTTTTCTTATGCTCTAGGTGGAAAAATCAAGACAGATGCAGGAAGTCGTAGCTCGTTTAACAACGAAGTAGGTTATAAGCATGGCGACATGGGCTTTAAACTGGGTTGCGGTGTTGAATATAACAAGTTATATTTGGAATTGGCTTATCAGTTTGGTGTTGCAGATATCAGTTCTGTTAACAACATTTCTGCGCACGGAAATGCTTTTGTTGCTAATTTTGGCGTCAACTTCTAATCATTGATTTGTACAATATCCAGGGGATGTATCTGATAACGATGCATCCCCTGGATTGTTTTTTGGGAAAGGAAGATTTTTTATGAAGGGCAATGATCTTGTTTTCTTCCCAGATCATAGAACGCATCAGTCTTTATCAAAAATCCATTTAGGGCTCTTTGAGGTCCTGCTGATTATTCTTTTTGCTTTTCTGAAATACGGATGGGATCAGTATTGTCCCAAGAATCAAATACGAATAATAGAAGATAAATCGCCAGGTCAAAGCAGCAATGACGGTCAATCCACGGTCTGGCAAGAAATCTGAATAATATTCCCTGAACATGAACTCTGATAGTCCACTCCCGCCCGGTGTGGGTGTGACAAGCATTAATATCCAAAGAATCCATTGTTTAAAGTAAGCCAGCAGTAAATCACCTTTCCCACTGAAAGCAAATAATATCATAATGACGATACCATATCTGAAACACCACGACAAGATTGTTGTCAGCATGGGATAAATCCAATAGTTTCTTCCTAGCTGTTTTGTTTCTTTAGCCATGGTCAGAATGTCTTTTGCAAACTGATGAAGATGATGATGATAACGTTTGAGGAAAGGTAACTTAAATAAAATAGATACGATTCTTACGACAACTCCGGGTTTGTGGAAAATTGCGATGTATAGCAGTAAGGTCCATAATCCGATGCCCAATAGACAGATGTATGTTACCCATCGAAGTGATTCACCCCAAAAACTGCCATTTCCAAAGAATAACTCGTTGGGTACTAAGCACAAAATAAGAGATGCGGACACAAAAAGGAACAATTCATCCAGGAATAAAGATGATAGCATGACAAAGGTTGATTTTCCCAAATCCAAGCCTTCGCGATTCAAATAAACAAAAACGACACTGCTGCCGCCAACAGCAGATGGGGTTACGGCAGACGTAAATTCACACAAAATATTGACACGCAGGCTTTTCTTGAACGATAATCGTTTAGAACTTAGCAGCCTGTAACGTAGCGACATGAAAATGTTTTGCACTAAAAAGCTCAAGATGGCCAACACGATCCCGATGATGAGTTGTGGGGACCGGGTAATATGTTGAATGGTGTTGACCGTTACATCTTCAATAATCATCCACACAATGACGCCTAATCCCAGCATCACTGCCAGATAAAGATAAATTTTCTTCATATACTTATTAGCCTACGTTAAATTGCTGTTGGTTGTGGGCTATCAAGTCTGTGTAACGCTCATGGACCTCATTGACAATATCCTTCCAAGGTCGCGATAAAGAGATTGAGGCTTGATCGCCCACTTTGCTAATGACTGAAGGTTGATCAAGCAACTTGGACAATGCCTTTGAATAATCATCAATATCATTGGATGCTAAAAAGCCATTGATACCGTCTGAAAGAATTCTCGATGCAGTTGAATTTCTGACCATCAATGAGGG
>CALNBT010000253.1 GCA_937874345.1 uncultured Prevotella sp. | reverse complement strand
GACCGTTTAGGTACATACGACCTTTTTCAAAATCGCTGTTCGCGCTGCCACCGTCAGAGCGGGTATAACCACCACTTACCAGCGCATGACCTACCATACTTTTACCCCATTCGTAACTACCTTCTGTACCGACAGTACCAAAGGAGCCACTTTCCAAGCGAGCCGTCAGCTGATGTTGGTCAACATCCTTACGGGTAACAATATTGATGGCACCACTAAAGGCATTGCTGCCATAGACTCGGGCTGCCGCACCCTCGAGCACCTCAATGCGCTCGATGTCATCAATAGAAACAGGAAAATCACTTGCATTATGACCAGTCTGCGGATTACTGATATTCACACCATTCAATAGAATAGTCAGCTGGTCGTGTGTACCGCCATTGAGCGAGATATCCGTTTGTACACCAAAGCCACCACGCTGACGGACATCCACGCCGGTAGCTAATTTCAACACATCGTTGACCGTCTCGACGGCGGCACGATGAATGTCGTCGCGAGAGATAACGGTTACAATTTTCGCTGACTGCAAGGCGGTCAGCGGTGCGCGCGAGCCTGTTACCACAACCTCGTCGAGCTTTACTTCTTGGTGCGAAAGTGTATCTTCGCCCAAATCGGGGCGGATACTGATGCCATCAGCCTTGGCGTAAGACAATGTGCTTACACTCAATACGCCGATCAACACTTCCTTTCCAAGAGCAGCAAAGAGCGAGTAGCCGTGTCGGTTAAATTGCTTAAACCTACAGGATGAGCGCTTGTTAAACTGTTCTTTTCTCATTTGTTAAATTCAAATTACATGCAAAGATAATAAAAATTAACAAATTGAGACGGCTAATTTGCCAAAATAAGATCAGTCTGCTATCTTCTGAATAGCGCAAATAAGGAAATGCTGCTATCCGTGAAAACAAAATAAAAGGATATACGAGCGAGGTGCTGTCTTACTTTGCTTCGTATGTACGGTACACCAGATATTGTCCGTCTGCATGAATGGTAAAGGAAGAACCCATGGCTTCATTTAATGTGCCCTGCCACCAATTTTGAAAGGCATAGGCATTCCACCTAAGGCCTTCACTTGTCAGCAAAGTACAGCCAAAGTTGAAGATGCTAACCTGCTGACGGGTAAATGATTCGAAGGTTGCATCACCCGTACAAGCAACAAAGATTCCGTAATCAGTAATAAAAACAGGTTGCAGGTCAGGATCTTTTGCATATTCTGTTAGCAATGAGATATTGCCAAGCGCATGATCCTCGCGTTTACCGGTCGTTCCAAGAAAAGCCAAACGATGGTATCCCTTCATCCGGCAATAACGCGTTGCTTTGGTGAGATCGTTATCATCTTGTTCACTTTCAATGTATAACAAGGATTTGTACTGTTGTTTGGCCGCTTCAGGAAGCGAGTCTCCATCACCGACAATGGCATCTACCCGATCGATCAACGATGGTTCCAACAAGTCGAAGGCACTGTCGCAACATACAATATGACAGGCACCAGCCAAGATTGCCCGTGGCAAGGCGTGCGAAGGATAGTTCCCTCCAGCCAAAATAATGGCATCAAATGATGTCGTTGGATGAAGAAGCGGATAATGCATGCGAAGTTTTTTTCATCATTGATTTCCATTGGTAATATCCCATCACAGCAATAACGACATACAACGCATACAGGCCTGCCTTGAAAGGAATTTCCTTATATACGTATAGTCCCGAGCTAATGACATCTACAACTATCCAAAACAGCCATTGCTCGATATACTTGCGAGCCAATGTCCATAGACCGACGAAGCTCAACGCATTGGTGAAACTGTCGAGAACGGGAATATTACTGTCGGTAAAGGTAATCAATATATAGTAAACCACCAACCATGCAACAGCAAAGAATATTAAAGACGGTACATACAACTTTGCCGGCATATGAGTGATGGGCATCTCTTCGTTGGCTTTCTGATATCGCTTTCGACCAAATTTCCACACCAACAGTCCATAGATGGCAGCCAACATATAATAAACCGCCATACCCGCATCGGCATAAAGGCCATGTGTCCAATAGAGAAAGATATCGAGTGCTGGCATCACAATTCCGACAGCCCAAAGCCAAATACTGGCTTTGTATTCCAGAGCGATGTATACAAGACCGATGATGGTGGTCAAAATATCGAGCCAATGATTAGTGATGAATGATGTCATAGAGAGAACCCCATCCACCCTCTCCTTCAAAGAAGGTGGAATTTTGGGGGATAATAAGTTTATAGACTCATGAAAAATTACTTTTCTATATCTGTTATCTTCAACCCGATCTCCACTTTCATGGAGAACGTTTGAAGAATTATCTAGAAATTCAGCGACAACCTTGCCATGAAATTGATGGGAGCCGATGGTGCAAAGCCTGCCATGTACTGTCCGTTGTCTGGTGTCGTGTATGCAGTTACCGTCCCATTGGCATCAGCTTTATAACTTGGTGCAGCCCAACCGTTGTTGTCGAACTTCGTACTGAACAGATTATATATACTAAGGCCCACGGTCACATTCTTGATACCAATTGACGGTAAGTCGAAATGATAGGCCATGTTGATATTGGTATTGAACATCTCGCCCAGCATCATGCTGACATCTACCGGTTCACCCTGGTCGCCAGTCGTCGCGTAACTTCTGATACCGGTATTGGTCATGTATTGCTCACTGACATACAGTGTCTGGATACTGGCATCAAATTGACGATAATTGAAGCTAAAGATATTGTTGAAGATGACATCGGGTGAAAAGGCCAAAGGACTCTCGCCATGGATAACGGCCGTCTCATTATCAGATACTTGAACGGCAATATCCTTCACACGATTCTTTGAAAAAGTGGCGTTGGCATCCCATCTGAACCAGTTGACAGGCATCCAAGCAGCTTGCAGTTCAACACCCATACGATAACTCTTGGGCAGATTACGGGTAATCGGTTCACCAATCTTATCGATCTCCCCTGTCAGCACAAACTGGTCTTTGTAATTCATATAGTAGAAATTGGCTCCGGCAGTAAAGAGGCGACTACTAAACTGGTATCCAAGCTCTAGGTCGTTAAGCCTTTCGGCACGAGGCTGTTCCAATCCTGCATTGAGGTTGTTTTCAAAATTGTTTCGTACCGGCTCCTTGTGGGCGATAGCATAACTGACGTAAACCCTGTTCTGGTTGTTGAGATCGTAATTCAATCCAAATTTCGGATTGAAGAAATTGTATGACGTCTTGAAATTATAATTTATACGTTTCATGGTATTCCAATCAATGACATCCGTTGGCCCGACCATTTTGATACTTACATGTCTATATTGCAAATCTAGATAAGCCTGCAGCTGATTGGTGAGGTCGTAATTTATCTTGCCGTAGACATTACCATCGGTCTTCTTGGCGTTGTTGTTGTAATACTGGTGATTTGGCTGCAAGTCGGCTGGCGTCTGTATGTATTGGCGACTTGCCACTCCTTGAGCATCGGTCACGACAATGTATGGTGCTCCGGTCCAAATAACTTGTCCGAAATGGTCACCATCGTATAGGTTCCATCCTCCGCCCAAATGGGCTGACAACCCCTTTTGGTTGTCATAGTTGAGTGAAGCGACTGTTCCATAAAAATCGTTGTCCATCTTATTCTGTCTAACCAAGTCACCTAAGACTTTCCAATCAGTGGTCAGATCATATTCTCCCCAAGTACGGGCATCCTTATACTCTTCATAATATCCGGTTCCCTTGGTATAATGCATGGCTACTGTGAAATTCCAGTTGGCATCAAGCAGTTGGTTCCAATGCAGCTGATAGTTCTGCTGATGGTAGTTATCGGTCTGTCCATCATAATAATGCAGATTACCTTCGGCATCGTAATATACGCCACAAGAATTATAGCGGCGGCCATACAGGCTTTGTTCGTATTTTGAAGCATAGTTCCAGGCATGGTAGGTTCTTTCTGATCCATTGAACGTCAGGAACTTCACCATCGTATGGTCTGAGAAATATCCGGCTTGGATAAAATACGAATTCAGGTTGGTTGAAGCACGTTCAAGATATCCATCGCTGCCGATATTCGACAAGCGGCCTTGAATTCCCCAGTGACCACCTAATAAACCTGTTCCAAAACGCAACGTCTCCTTATGTGAGCCATAGCTGCCACCGGCCATATCCAGTCCGATAAACGGTTTTGCACCAATATCCTCAGTCTGCATGTTCAAGGTAGCTCCAAAGGCACCTGAGCCATTTGTAGACGTTCCCACACCACGCTGTATCTGCATACTTTGTAGACTAGAGGCAAAATCGCCCATGTTCACCCAAAATACGGTTGACGACTCGGCATCATTGACAGGAATGCCATTGGCTGTAACATTAATGCGCGACGGGTCGGTACCGCGTACACGCATGGATGTGTACCCAATGCCATTACCTGCATCAGACGTAAAAGTAACCGACGGGGTAAGCGACAGCAACTGCGGGATATCCTGTCCGAAGTTTAATTTTTTAATTTGGTTTCGGTTTAGGTCTGAAAACGCCATTGGTGTTTTCAGGTCTGCACGCGTAGCAGTGACCAGAACGTTTTGCAGTTCATAAGTTTTCAGCGTATCAACCGGCTCTGCGGCCAATGCACCGGCGGCATACAGAACGGTTGCCGCAATAATAATCTTCTTCATTGTTTTTTGAAAAAAAATAAATGAACAAGGGGAAGTCCGTAAGCAAAATAACAAGTTATCCATCTGCTCTACCAGACAACTTTCTTGATTCCTACGCCGGCATTGCCCGGATCAGGTCAGAAGGTTTGTTCTCAGCCCACCAAAAGAGTGAGCACCCTTAGCCTACACTTTGTAAGCCACCGCAAAGATAAACATATTTTTTTTAAATATTTCATGATTGTTTAAAAAGATACAAATCATGTAATCGTCAATGAATCTGCAGAAGACCGAGATCATGATGGGACGGTAGGCAGAAATCCCTTAAAAAGGGAAAAGAAGAGGCAAGACAAAAGTCATCACCACGCCGATGATCACCTGCAAGGGCAATCCAACTTTGACATAATCTATAAATGCATAATTGCCGGCTTTCATCACCAAGGCATTTGGGGGGGTAGAAAAGGGAGAGGCAAAACACATGCTTGCACCGACCGTCACGGCAAAGAGAAAGGCATACGGACTGACATGAACCTGTGTGGCCGCAGAAAACGCAATGGGTGCCATCAGCACGGCCGTAGCGGTATTACTGATGAACATGGTTAAAAGAGATGTTGTGAAATATATTCCTGCCAACAAGGCCATGGGACCCATATTTCCCAGCATATCTACCAATATATTTGATATCATCGAAGATGTTCCAGTTTTCTCCAACGCCACTGCCATCGGCATCATCGCCGCAATCAATACGACGCTCTCCCAATTAATTGTATTGTAAGCTGCTTCCACATTGCGGAAACAGCCTGTGAGAATCATGAGCAAGCCTCCCAAAATAACGGCTGTAACGGGTTCAATGGGGATAAAGTCGAACACCATCAAACCAATCATCACCACCATGATGATGGCTGCCAATGGTGCTTTATAATCTAGGGTTACCTTGCCTGCCTGTTCGACAGGACGTCCCAGAACAACCCAATCGCTCCCAACTTCATCTAATTTTCCTATATTGGTCCACGAACCTTGTACCAACAACACATCGCCTACCTGCAGTTTTTCGTCTGCAAGATTTTGAGCGATATAATCGCCATGACGCCGGATGCCCAGCACATTGATGCGGTATTGCTCACGGAGATCGGAATCTTTTAATCGGATATTCGTCAAACGCGAATTGGGCATGAGTACAATTTCTGCCAAACCGATGTCATAGAAATCAATACTACCGTTCTCAACCCTATTCAATCCGTAATGTGAAGCAAATTCTTCCATACTATCCTCATCGCCTGTCATGTAAAGCAGATTACCTTGTCTGAGAACTGTTCGTGCAGTGGCAACCTTTTGTTTGACTTGCCTAATGATACCGCCTGAATTATTCTGCTCTTTACGAATCTCCACAATCGATAATCCAAAACGGTTTCGCAAATCCAATTGGGCAACGGTCATTCCACTGAGTTCTGAACCATTGCCAATCATATACACATGCCTGTTCTGGTTGAGATGGTATTCTATTGCCAGATCGTCTAAGGACTTAGAATTAGAACGTTGATTGTCTCCATCCTTCTGATGCTTGTCCAGAAATATCTTGCTCAGCGGCAACAGAACAATGATGCCGATAACGATACAGATGAGACCTACGGGAGTAAACGAGAAAAACGAAAGCCCTTTTAGTCCATTGCTGGTTAATGTATCCTGAATAACAAGGTTTGGTGCCGTGCCTATCAAGGTTAGCATAGCACCCAGGCTGCTGGCAAAGGCCAGAGGCATCAGTAACCGACTGGGGTTTGCCCCCGACTGTGCCGATACACTGACGACAATGGGCATCATCAACGCAACAGTACCGGTATTGCTTACAAAACCACCAATAAACGCCGTTGTAAGTATCACGAGTAAGAATAGTTTGACGTCATTTCCTTTGGACATTCGAATGATGTGCTGACTGGCAACTTTGGCTAATCCTGTTTGTAAAATTGCCCCACCTACAACAAACAATCCAATCATCATGATGACTACAGGTGAAGAAAAGCCCGACAATGCTTCTGAAGGCGTCAATATCCCTGTTAACAACAGAACAGCGAGCGCACATAAAGCAACAATATCCGCACGTGGCTTTCCGATGACAAATAATATAACCGAACAAAATAAGATGAGCAGTGTGATAAGCATATGCAAAATAGAGACAAATAATAATAAATAATAAACTTGACAAAAGGTTATCTATTTCTGCAAA
>CALNBT010000252.1 GCA_937874345.1 uncultured Prevotella sp. | reverse complement strand
TTATAATATGATGACTAATTTATCCCAAATCTAGTAATATGGTAACATAATACTTAAAACAGATTTCAAGAATATCTTCACATCAACTTTCATCTACACAAAAAATTGCTTGGAAAATAAGAATGAGATCAAAAGTTGTCTGTGGTCTATCCCAATTTCAAACGATTATTTTATATGGTCTTTCTAAAATTTTCACAATCCAAGGAGGCCAAAGTAGTATTTTGTAAATTTCAAGCCAACAAACGTAAAATTATTACCCGGCACAACACAAAAAAAAAATGAAAAAAAAAAAAATGAAAAAAAATGAAAATAAAATATAATAAAATAATAAGATAAAAACAGTCACCACAATTATTTAATATTCAAAGTGCACTTGACACTTTTCATAGCACTACATGTCACTCTTTTACATATATACCTATATAATTAATTCAATATTTACATTCGATAAAAAGTTTACTTAAATCACATCCATTTTGATTCACGACAATATTACATTTTCAATGTCTTGTGTCGTGCTATTCTGTGTTGCGTTGTGTATTGCGTTGTGCAATTTGTACCTTGTTTTGCTTTCTGATGATTGTATATTTTATTTTTAAGAAGGTTTTGAATTTTCATTCCCAAAACAGATAAATGAAAATAAAAAATTATAGGATCTTAATTGATACGCGTCAACCCCTTTTTCTTACCAAAAAGAATAAAACTGGTCATCGATCTTTCGCCAAAAAAAAACTAAAAAAACTAAAAAAACCTTAAAACTAACCTTTTTTCTTCTCGCTAACCACAAAATATTTTTATCTCAAATTTATTTAATTTAAAAATCTAACTCCCTATCAAAATACCTCATATACAAATACTCAACCGCAATAACAACAATTTGCTTCTCATTCATCGTATAGTAATCAACCCACTGATGATCTGAAGATCGCCGGTATACTCCCCGCCGTCGCAATACATCTGACATTAGTCCTTTAATTCCTTCCCAATCTTCTCCATATTGTCCAAGACATTCCAAAATCGCCCCTCGCAAAACATATTTGACCCGGCACTCACCCGCATGGTCCTCTCGTATCAGCCCGGAAACGTCGGTACTGCAAACACCACACTCTGGACAATGTCCTTGAGGCACTTTCACAGTCTCGCGCCATTCCATATCATCCATTGAGTGTTCATTAGACTCGCCCAGACACTCGGGGCAACTTGACAAAAGCCATAACTTGACATCAAAATCATGCCATTTCGGTATCGACAAATATTTCCACTGCAAGTCGGATTCCTTTCGACAATTTGAGCAATGTCCAGAAATATCCGCCGTCATATCCCTACAAGACATTCCAATGCCTCTAAAATGGTTTTGATGAAACATGCGCAAGCATCCATTAAATAACAAATATTGTCGACTCACAGCCATGTCCATGTCAATGGCTTCTTTAAAACTGTCGTCCTTGCAACCCAACCACAGGGACTTTTTTGCATTCTGCGCACGAATCTGATTCATAACAAGCATGTATGAAAGGAAGTTCCCGTAATGAACCACCAACTGTACTTTTGATGCAAACGCTTCTGTATCATCATCGTCAGCGTCCAAAAATATGACAAAATCGCGTCGCTTGAATGGAACAACAGCCTCAAAAAACTTTTTTGCTGATGCCGAACAATACATCACAATAATACCCTCTGTCATGTTGACCCTCCGTACAATATTCCCAAATAAATACAATAACCGTAGCTTTGTCGTAAACTGCTTGTAAAATATAGTATTTCCAAATGAGTACGTCTGTCGATAGTATGGCAAATCCATTTGAAGAACTTGATTGAACTTTTCAAACATATAATTAGGGATAAGCGGCGAAACCAAAATTAATTGATACTCATCTCCTTTTATCTTTCGTAGCTCCTGAACCAGTTCAGGCTTTTTTAAGACCAGATGAGCATTAGTAATTACCACGGCATCCCAGGAGAACTCCAACTCTTTCATTTCTTCGTCTGTTATTGTCCGACAATCATAATGTGACTCCCCCAATTTCTTGGCATAATCATCGACCACAGCAACAAAAGAATAATCGCTAATCATCAATGCAGTAACTACTCGTTGGCCTGGATTGAGGCGGAATCGTGTAACTTTGTTAAGTTCTTCATCACCAGGTTCAAGATCACCTCCAATATCTATATGTTTTTCTTCGCGAACAAGGTCAAAATACCTGACCTCTCTATCAATTTCAAGAAAATTGTGGTAAAGTTGAGACAGAAACTCAAATTTAATTGACTCAGCAACTGTAACATCCATACTGCGTTCACCATCCACGCCATAACTCATTGCTGCTGTCAACTCAGTGTGACCGGTTGCTTTGGACAACATGGATTTGATCTCAGACGCAGCTTGTTCTTTTTCAAAATCAACGTTGGCTAATTCGTAGATATGACGCCAATCATTGAAATCAATTGGCACCCCAAAGTATTGTTTTGTCAAAACATGATGCATACGATAGAGGTAGTAATCAGGCCAGAACCCATCAGGTCCATGACAAAGATAATACTGCATCATATGCCCACTCTTACTCCTTTTGTTATACCCGGATTCTGTTTCAACATGAATCATAGGGTTATTACAATCTGCCAACTCCTGATATTCAATAGAGTCGTTGACTTGATCTTCATCAGAGCTTTCATTGGAAAACATATCTTCATAGGTTTCTTCTTCGCATTCGTATGAAAATTCTGGCAGATCGTCCACAAAAGAGTCCATGAGTTCAGAAGGGTCCATATCGGGATACTCGCTTCCTAAATCTCTTGATTGGTCCAATTTGTATTTTAAGAGCTTCACTTCCAATGGTCGCAAATAAACCAGGTATTTAACAAGGAGATCGGACACACCAGAAGGCAGCACATATAAAAACCTCATAACTTTTGAGGATAAAGACCGACCGTTTATATACTTGTTCTTGTGGTAATCACTTCGAATTCGGACAACCTGGTCTTGTAATCGAATTGAACGGAATATCTGAGTGTTGCGAAATGTCCACATGGCCATTTCCGTTTGTCGTGGTGCTCCAACACAACAAAGACGAACTAAAATCATCAACTTCTTCAAGAAATTTTGACTCATGTCAATGAAATCATCTGGGAGGTCCTCAACGTGTTTGGTTAAAACAGCCCTTCGTGGAAAAGGGCTAAATCCATGATCACGGTTTGTGACATCTTCTGGAACTAAAATACCACTAGCTTCATTGAATGTCAACGCTCGAAATTCAACGCGCAAGTCTTGTGTCATTTGCCTGAGGCCGCTGCGTACTCTATCCAAACTAAGACATTTACCTTGAATAGCAATAGTTTCACCATGTGTAACCCAGGTGCAGTTGACGCTCGGGCTTGTGTCCGCATACTTTTGAACATCGTAACACAGGCTGTAGAAACGACGACCCAACTCTTGTGTAGATTCCAAAGAGTGGAACCACAAACTATATCCAAGATCATGATCTCGTAACAGCTGGGTCCAACAGGTAAGCTTCATAGCAAACATAATGGCAGCCATAAACCGTGGGGCATCAATGCTATTGAGTTGTTCGGCACGGCCATACCTTAGATAATAACCACAAGCCTGGAGCAATGTATAATTCTGAGCTCCGTCTTCCAAAAGTAAATGAACCATTAGTCTATGGACTGAATCCGTCTGAGTATTGGCATCTACTAAAATATCTTGTATATCACAAACTGACAAATTACTTAAATCCACTGCATCACTTGCAAATCGGCGGTCCAGCTCATTAATTTTATGTTGAACAATGGGTAGGCGTCTTTTAATATTACCAAGTTTTAAAACGATTGAATCGAAATCTGCACCTGTTTTAAGAATTTCACTCCAAACATGGAACATCAAATTTGAAGCTCTTTCACCAAGAGGAGATACCTTGTGTCTAACATGAAAAATTCGATTTCGCAGCAACAAAAGCCCAAACTCACCAAACAACTTTGCGTATCGTATCACCGCAGTTTTGTCTGATAACGTACCAAACGGCTCAGCTTCATGCATGTCGTGGCTCAAAGTCTTGCGGAATCCAACAAATCTATCGCTGCTTAGCGTCATGTACTGCTTATAAAAGTACAATTCAAAAATCGCTTGGCAAATACTTGATTCATAATCCAAGACTCTTCTCAAGACGGCAGCGTGATTTTCAAACTGAAAATCTCTCCAGAGAAACTCGTGCCGGTGCAAGTATCTTCGTTCTTCGTGTACTGCTGGATGTTCTTGAGCCAGCTTGGATAGAGCATCCAAATCACTTTCACCAACCAGGTGTGGTCGGGTGTGCTGGGCCTTAAAGTGCTTGATTTGTTGATAGCTGCATTTTATAATAGGATTCGTAGAGTCGCAACGGTGTTCTTCATTTACCACTTTCTCGCATGAATTACAGTAGTATCCCGATAAAATGGGTAATCCCATGACTGCTTGACCTGGCGGCAACACTACAGCGAGAGTCTCAGATTTGACACAGTTCAAAGGTTCTTGATCAGTCTCGATGTGTGTGCCTGTAGTAGAGTAGTTTGGATCTTCGCAGAAACCTTTATCTTTCAGTCGAACTGTTTGGTGTTTTAAGCAAACCAAAACTTTGCACCTCTTATCATAGACAATCTCTGAACCGTGCATTCGAATATAGCTAGGATCTATACATCGGCTGTGGTCGCTTTTTAGATGTCTATTGAAATTATGTTGATTATTCGTTCCTTTGTGTTTGCAGCCTGGAATCGGACAAAAGAGTTTATTGTCGACTTTATATGCCAAAATGGGCTTGTCTGGGTCGTAACCTGGAGGAAGATTCCCAGGGTCAATCTTAGTACGCCTAGACATTTCTAATCAATGTTAGTTAAGTCTTTAGAGAAGGTATGGCCAACATACTGATAGCTGGGGAAATTTTTTTGGTTGTTGGCTAATTTTAAGTTTTGAGAATCGAAAAACTTGTATAAATTCAATTATGTAATTTATTTAATTTGCAAACATAACTCATCGATATAAAACACAGCGAGTGCAACTATTACCAAATCACCACCTAACTCACCCATTCCCATAAACGCTTCACTAACATTTACCCTTCTGCCAAAATGTCTATTCAACCTGCGAATTGCTAACTTGAATTTCCTTTCGTCGACCCCTTTCTTCTGATTTTCGGCCCACGTACCATACATAATCTCTAATGCTTCCTGCATGCAGTGACCATATGGACATACTTTGGCTCGCTCATGCTGTCCCATGGAATCATTTTGAATTTCTTTAAATCCACAACGCTTGCAATGACCAGAACTGAGACCTGATAGTTGCTTTGCAAAACTTTCATTTTCACTATCAGCACGTCTAGTCCAAACCATTTTGTTAATGCAAAAGTGTTTGTGATCTGTTACACTGCCCTTGGTTTGCGACTTGTTCAAATAAACTCTAACCCGTTCTGCAGTATTGGCGTAAGCTTTTGTCCTAGATGAGAGATCTCTAAGTAGAGTAATAGGCATTTCGTGTTTACACCAACTGCATAATACAGCATTTGCCACTCCGCAAGTTGTCATTTTCCCATCAAAATACTTAGATCGACAGGCCCGAAGACATTTATCACGTTTTTTCCTGGTATAGTAAACTGCTAGCTTTTCGTCTTCATCCATTTTTGTTTGGATTCTTTGCTCGATAGAATTGACAATCACAACGGAATGAGCTTTATTTCCATTTCGCCCAGCCCGGCCAGAGCACTGCTCAAAGTCGGTAATACTCGTAAGCCCGTCCCAGTGAACAACAAGCACAACATTAGGATAATCAATTCCTGTACTAAATGCTTTAGTAGCGACAAGACATTGAATCTCACCGTCAAAAAATTGTTTCTGAAGTTGTTCACGATTTATCGTTTCAGAAAAATAAGAAGCCCACTTGATTGTATTGGGAATGGATTTTGAAACTTCCTCTAAATGGTTTCGATCTTTAAGATAGATTAGCGCACGGATTGAATTATTTGTAGGAGGACCATCTCTTGCCATGTCTAAATCAAAATTCTCCATTTGTTTCTTCAATACGTTGATCATGTGCTTTTTGTTAGTACAATTGATGACATTATACCCAATGTTGGAACGGAATGTTGGTTCCCGGATTACTTGAGTAATGTTGTAGTTGTTTTTCAAAGTGATAATCTTTTCTTCTGATAATGTGGCGCTTAGGAACACTTTCTGGCAATCTAACCCAAGAATAGGAGTGATTCTTGGGTTTCTCCAGTTAGTCCCTAGCTCGTGCACTTCATCAATAACAACTCGAGCTAACTTTCCAGTTTTATGCCACTCAGTCACTGTATTCAAAATGTTGCTATCTTGAGTCACAACATGCACCCGGAATTTAGTGTCCACTTTCACATCCTTGGTACTGGGTGTAATGCCAAACTTTGAAAGAGTTCGAATAATGTCATTTTTTAAAGCAATAAATGGTACCACAATCACAGTGTGAAGGTCAGGCTCAAAGAGAATTGGGATTATAAACGTCATTGATTTGCCACCGCCAGTTCGAAGAATACATATATATGATTCTTTGCGAGTTAAACTCATCATGGTAGCATTCATCTGTCCAGGTGACTTCCAACTAAAACCAGGGAGCTTTTTCTGGATATCATCAAGGCTAATTTCATTATCAGCAACTATAAACTCGTCTCTTTCTTTTGGAATGTATGCAGTAGTTTCTGTGATTGACTCTAAAGTCTCATATCCAAGCCAACAATGAAATGCAATTGCTAAATCTCGATTAACACCGTCTATCAGAAGTGAAGTGTCATTTCTTCTCATGATTCCATGACCATAGTGGTCTTGCGCCGTTTTCTCTGTGTGGCCAAGGTATCGTGAAGCATACTGAAGTAAACTCACAAGCTTGGGGTTTTTATTTCTGTAGAGAACAACGCTTATAATCTCCATTGCGTGTCTCCATGCAACGAATCCAATGCTCACTCCTAGATAATATGCTGTCAAGTCTTGATGAGTTTGCCGAAGCTTCTTTTCGCAAAACTTGGAAGTGTAATTGTGCATCAAATAGTACCGAAAATCTGGATCGTAAGTGCGGCCTAGCTTGGAATATACATCACTTAGAAACGGTCGAACCAGCGTGAGATATCCTTTCAAAAGCTCACTCAGACTTTTGGGAATATATTGCTTTAGCTTTGGCGAGGACTCATTTTTTGTTGCATTAAGCACAATAAACGCCATATCAACATTGAAACCAATTGATCTCATTACTTGATGCCTGTTTCTAAATGTCAAATCACGAAGCTCGGTTGCCCTGCATGCACCAAGTGTACTCATTCGAATTAGAGTCATCAGTGATAACAGGAAACTTTCAGCTTTAGAAACATAGGCAATGAGTGCAGCTTTACCGGCTTTAGTCAATGTGTCATTATTAAAATGATGGAGAAACTTTTGAATTTCTCGGTCGTGCAATGCACCAGCACCATTCAAGAAGGTCTTCAAAGCATCGTTATCTTCAGTAAACGCGTATCCTGCAGTGCCATTGCCAAGTTGATCAGATCCTTCAATAGTAACGTTCATGCCCATTACCAAAAACCGATAGTCACACACAAGACTCTCACACCATCGTGAAATACCACCTTGTAGTGAATCAAACTTTAAAGCAGAATTGTCAAAATGAATCCGATCTAGTCGAGTGTCCAAGACAACTCGAAAAGCACCGCCTTCGATATTGGTGACTTCATAGATATCGCCTAAAAGAGTGTAAAAATACTGCACATGTGAGCTATTACCCAAGCCCTTAAAACAAAGGTTCCAAGCACACTGATAAGCATTGCTTTCTTCACGCATTACAAGCTCATTCCACACAACAAGACGTAGGCCAAACAACAACCCACTGCCTTGTTTTCCAGCTTTTGCAGGCTTTGAGTGGACTGTTCGGTTCTGCTGCAAAAGTGCACCAAAGGCCTGAAAATGAAGAGGCATATGTTCTTCAGGTTTACTCAAAAGTTCAAGACACCACCATTTGTGAATACACTGCAGGCTGAACAATGTATTGTAACTTCCTGTTTTAATGCTTAACCTTAAAGCATCTAGATCTAGAACATCAGGAGTTCCAGAAATATCATGAGGGCATTCATAAACTTCCTGATTATTCTCATTGAGTTGTGACTTGTATTCAACCAACATATTTTTAATTGCAACATGATCACGGAAAAACATTTCCTCATTTTCAATGGTAAACAATGGTTCAGTGACAGTACAAGAAAAAAAATGGCCATTTGGTCTGGACAAACCATTTCGATAAAGAATCACAGTCATTCGCGAAAAGAAAGCGGCATATTCAAGTGCAGTATCATGACGTACGGGCTGAAACATGCGAGAACCATCTTGCTGGCATCGGTTTTTTAAGTAAATTCTCAGTCTTTGAGCAGCAGTCGTGTTCAACTTTAAAATCCCGTGAAGAAAATAAACCATACTAGAGTCATAAACTGCCTGCTCCATTTCAGAATATACATTTGATAAAACAGAACTCGAAGTTTCTTCGTCTAGTAAATAAATACCAAGATTATTAGTCTCCATGAAAACAGGAACGTGGCCTTGAATGCCCTCAACAGGACTTGGGTCTTTGTCAAGTGAAATCTTTATGGGAGTATCCGGTAATATTAACCATTTATGGTGGTCAATAATTTGATAAAGATTTCCTGACACCATATAGGTTCTTAATCCTTGTACCATTTTACCTGGAAGGAGTTCAACTGCAAGGTCAGTAACTTTGTGGTTGTGTGCACAAGTAGGGCATGAAGCTTTGTGACGTTTGTATGTTTTTCTAGTAAACACGTTACGCACTTTCAAACATACAACCGCTTGATGTATATAGTCAAAGAAAGCTGTAAAATTAATATTAAGAAACTTCACACTCAAAGGATTAGGTAGATATCGATGATCAATGGTTGATAGATGAGTAGATATTTGTTTGCGGTCAGAAAACTGACTGGGACATCCAAGTACAGGACAGCAGGTCAGTTTAGTACGACAATCTTTTCGAACGCTAATTCGGTCGCCATATCCTTCTGGTAATTTCCAGTCTGGTTTTCGGGCGACAGATTTAATGACTTGATGTACCTATTTTATTGTTAGAAAAGCGCTGGAATTTAAGGTATAATATACATACTATGTCATGAGAACTTTTTTTCATAATCGGAATCATTTCAACAGGCAGGTGCCAATCTATTACCTGTTAGTAGAAATATGTAGGGAAATAATAAAAGTACTTACGTTTAACTGTAATCACCGGGAGTGTTTCATCGGTCTGTGCACCACTCGGATGAAAACTAGGTGGGTGTTCTAAACAGGGATCATCTCCTTCAGGAAGAATGCTATCAAGACTATTATTTCTTTGAATAGGGCCAGAGAAGTCATTGTCAAAACTGCTATGTTGAGTGGTTTTCTTGTTTGTGCTCTGATATGGATTAGAATCTAATGTCATAGATTCTATAAGCCTATTAATGGAACCATCATCTTCATGATTCGAATTACTTGAATCTTGGTTAAGTTCAGATGGACTTTTAGTTTCAGCAGATGGCAAACTAGAATCAACATCGGTATTGTGTCCATTATCTACATCAGAGAAGTTGGAATGATTGTCAGGAATCGTAATGTTTAATTCTTCATCTGTTGTATCATGCCCACTATCTATGCTTGCCAATCCATCACTACTGTTAGCGTCATACAACCTTGTTGATGATTCACTATTGCTGGAATTATGAGCTTGTAGAGTTGAGCTGTCTACCAACTCAGTGTCTTTGGTGCCAGCTAAATTAATAGAAAAAGTATGGGGACTGGCTGGGGCTGGTGTGTTAATAGCGGATGCAGAATCATTGGGGGAACAAGGTGCATTTGCTTCTGCTATTATAGGCCCTGGAGAATTGTTTTCAAGTCCAACCTTTTCAGTTGATAATGGAGATTCAGATGTTTCAAAAATTACATTGTCACCAACGGGCAGATTAGACACAGCGTTAGAAATGTTGTTGGTTGTTCTGGATAATGAAGTTGTTTTATTACTCTCGGTATCTTTAAGAAAATATGCGTCGATTCTTGCGTAACCTATATCATCTTAATTAATACCAATTCGATAATATGTAACTTGATATACTTACCCCTATTTTCCGATGAAGCAGCTGCCTTGGTTTTAGATCTGTTCACATGGGGTTTCTTTTTTTTTGGATGTACTTTGAGACCTTCCATTCTTTTATCTTCAAAGCGGTCTCTATTCCGCTTTAAACTCACAGGTTGACTGCTATCATCATCTTCATAAGTTTCATTGGAAATAATCTGGCTGGCTTGGGAAAGAAAGGAATCTATTGAGCAAAATTAGTTTTGAGTCATTGGTAGCACTTGATTTGTCTTACCAATCCTACTAGAGTTAACCAGAGTCCTATCAGATTGTGTAGCTAACGAGGCTTCTAGGTTATCACTTTCATCCGTCTCACTATCGTCTGTATCTTCCCTAGATATTCTGTTTTGAGCTTCCAACAACTGGCTTCTATATCTAATAGTGCGAAGCTTTGCCTTTCTCAAACGTGTTGGAGCTGTCTGTGGAGCATCGTCGCCACTACTGATATTCAAAACAACTTCATCTGAAAGTTCTTCCTCACTGGAGCCAATAATAACATCTACTGTAAGTTCTGGCGAGCCATTCGATTGCATACTGTTCTTTTCGCTTGACGAGACCATTTAGTCGTTAGTAGATCAGTATAAATAAAGTTAGGAGTAATCGGGATTTTTCAAAAAAAAAATTTAAACCTTCTAAACTTCACAACCAATGGAGGAAGAAGACTTGCAACAAACAGCACACACCCACGCCCTAGAAGGAAAAAGCTTTTTTCTCACTGGCGGTGCTGGTACAGGAAAGACTTATACTCTCCGCTCTATCATTAAGTTGTTAAGAGAAAATAAAAAGCGTGTTGCTGTGACAGCATGTACAGGTATAGCAGCTCAGCAATTTGGCTCCGAGGCAAAAACTCTCCACAGTTTTGCTGGCTATTCTTTTGAAACAAACCAGTTTGATCCATTAAATCGCAATTGGAACAACTTTGATGTCCTCATAATTGACGAAATTTCAATGCTATCGTCTATAGAATTTAAAGTGATTGAGAAATCAGCTCAGGTCGCGCGTGGAAACGATTTACCAATGGGAGGCATGCAAGTCATAAGCTGTGGAGACTTTTATCAGCTTCCTCCTACCTATAATACTAATCCTAAGCCAGATCGCGATGGAAATATCAGAAAGAGTACCAACGTTGTCAGAGGTCAATCTCGAAATAATGTGGTCAAGTATGCCTTTTCTACCTCTCGTTGGGATACTGTCTTTCCTCTTATGGTTAATCTCACTAAAGTTCATCGGCAAAAACATATGGACTTTATTAATATCCTCAATAGAATCCGATCTGATAATTATTTAGAGGGAGTCCTTGAATACCTCATCGAGAATTGTGGGACTACTTTCGACCCAGAAGTTCCTTATATCTATGCTACCAACAAGCAGGTGAACAAAACTAACAACTTTAGAGCTAGTAAACTCGAGAACTGTATAAAATATGCAGATAAATCTTATAAACTGATGAGCTTAGCAGTTGGGGTACCAGTGATTGGACTTATTAACACCGACCAAATGAGGAACGGTTCTAGAGGTGTTGTTGTTGGATTTGAACATGATGGCCAGCCTTATGATATAGATTCTCTTGAACCAGGAATGAGACATCCTCATTCGGTGTTCCCTGTTATCCAATTTCAGGGGTATGATAAACCGTCAGTTATTAATATGGATGAAAGGGATGTATTTCCTTTTGCATATGGTTGGGCAATGACAATCCATAAATCGCAGGGAATGACATTTGAATCCTTAAATGTTGATGTTAGCAACTGCACTTCAGCTGGTCAAGTATACGTTGCACTATCGCGCGTGCCTGACCCTAGTAAAATGAATGTTGCAGGATACCATGACAGTTTAGTTAAACATGGTAGATTTGTTTCATTTTTTTATTATTCTCATCTACCAATTGAACGTATACCTGGAGATCCGGAATAAAGTTGTTTTATTTTTCTATAAAAAATTTTTTGACAGGAACAAAACCTTTTTTCACACACCATGACCATCAACAAACACACAAAAGAAAACATTCTTATCACTTCAGAGAGGGATGTTAGTATTATCAATGTAAAACCTACTAAATGTTTTAAGAAGCTACAGAAAATACCCAACAAAGGCGTGCCAGTTCATTTGAAGCAACGGACTTTGGTTTCATCAAAGAATTCAAGCAAAGAGACAACCTGTTCAAGAAAAACATCGAGAAAAAAACAAAAGGCTAATACCGATACCAGTTCTATTGATATTAGAAAGTTTATATTGTATGTTATCGTTCCTTGAAAAAACTGAGTTTAGCTAACGTTCTAGTGGACACCAGAGAGATATACAGGAGAAATCAAAGCCAACGACACCACATTTAGTTGAGCCACCAGTAACAACGGCTCTGAAACCACCTCCAACAGCAAAGCAATCGGCAAGCATACCGGTATCTAATGAGTCTAAAAAGAAAGCAACTGCAAGACAAACAACACTCTTGGAATCGAATCAAGTGGTGTATTTATCCGACAATGCTTACTTCCGTACGATTGAGCTAGAAGCTGAAAATAAAAATTCTCCACGACTCAGTGATCATCAGCGACGACTGGTCAATATCACGGCTGACCAAAGAAAAAGCATTTTTTTGA
>CALNBT010000251.1 GCA_937874345.1 uncultured Prevotella sp. | reverse complement strand
AAAACAAGAATGTGCTACTCTTGTTCGTATTATCTATTTGTCTTAATTTGTTTGGGCAAACAAACAAACCCACTTTGTATTTTATTTCAGATGCTCATCTTGATACTCAATGGAATTGGGATGTGAAAACAACAATAAATGAGTACATCAAAAATACGATGCTTCAGAATTTTGCGCTTCTTGATAAATACCCCAACTTTAACTTTAATTATGAAGGCGCAATCAAGTACATGTGGATGAAGGAATATTATCCTGCAGAGTTCGAACGTTTAAAACAATATGTAGCAACTGGTCGTTGGCATGTTAGTGGATGCTCGGTTGATGCAAATGATGTGATGGTACCTTCTGCAGAATCGATCATACGCAATTTCTTGTATGGGCATACTTTCTATGAAAGAGAATTTGGAGTGCGAGGAGGGTATGACATCATGCTGCCCGACTGTTTCGGATTTTCGTATGCCTTGCCAAGTTTGGCAAAACATTGTGGATTGAAAGGATTTCATTCTCAAAAATTATCATGGGGTTCAGCAGCATATGATCAATTGCCTCCATTTGGAATTTGGGAAGGTGTGGATGGCTCAAAGATCTTTGGAATATATAAGCCTCATCAATATGATGCACATGAAGAATACAATAAGGATTTGGTGAATGATGCTTCTATGCTCTCGACAATCCAAAACAATTACACCAATTATGGATTCCCAGCTGAGATAAGATATGTTGGTCCAAGGAGTGACCACGGTGGTGGATTACAAGACAATCCATTGTCATCAGGTGAAAATACTCCATATTGGCTCGATCACAATGCATCAATATCAGGTCCGGTACAAGTTAAGCTTTCTACCCCAGATGATATTTTTGCTCAAATGGAAGCGTTTCGTAATAGCAAATATCAAGTTTGGAACAATGAATTGCCTATGATACGGCATGGCGTTGGCGGTTATACATCTCGAACGATGCTTAAACGCTGGAACAGACACAATGAATTGTTAGCTGATGCTGCAGAGAAAGCATCTTCATTGGCCATGTGGCTTGGGGTAAAAGAATACCCTAGTGATGAAATATCTTCCTCGTGGGTGAGAACTCTTTGGCAGCAACACCATGACGGAATCACAGGAACATCTATCCCCAATGCTTATATATATTCTGTAAATGATTACGTCTTGGCCAATAAAACTTTTGGTAAGGTCTTGACGGATGCTGTTGGTTCGACAGTTAATCACATGGATACACAAGTTCAAGGAGAGCCTATCGTCATTTATAATCCACTATCATTTAATAGAGAAGATGTTGTAGAAGGATCTATGCAAGTTGCTGCTGAACCTACCAGTATCAAGGTGTTTGACCAATTTGGTAACGAAGTTCTTTCGCAAGTTACAGGTTATAATACTTCGACGGGCAAGTTGAATTTTATCTTTGCTGCAAATGTACCATCGTTAGGTTATGCCGTCTATGATGTTCACCTTGGAGAGACTTCTACAATGACCTCAAAACTCAATGCTGATGAAGCAAGATTACAGATGGATAATGGGAGATATCGTGTGTCGCTCAATAGCAGGGGAGATATTTCTCAGATATTTGACATAACTCAAAATCGACACATTTTGGGAAGTGTGCAACAGCAAATGTTAGCTGACAAGTCAACAACTTGGCCATCTTGGGAAATTCAGTACAATGATGTTGCGGCCAGTCCAATAGCATTTGTAGATGAAAATGCAGCCATTAAATTGGTTGAAAATGGCCCGCTACGCAAAACCTTCAGGGTGTCTCGATCGAAAAATGGTTCCTCTTTTGTTCAATATATTCAAATGAATGCATTGACAAACAGAATTGATTTTATTAATGAGGTTGACTGGCAGACAAGAAAGACGATGTTGAAGGTTAATTTTGCTTTCATGTTTGGTAATCCGATGGCAACCTATGATTTATCACTTGGAACCATTCAACGTGGTAATAGAAGTGATAATCTTTATGAGGTACAAGGTCATCAGTGGGCTGATGTCACTACTCCAAATCAGACTTTTGGCGTTTCCATTCTGAATGATTGTAAGTATGGGTGGGATAAACCAAACGATAATAATCTTAGACTTACCTTGATCCACACTCCTGAGGTTGGGAGTAATTACTCTTACCAAGGAGAACAAGATTTAGGTGTGAATCATTTCACCTATTCAATATTTCCGCATGATGGTGTTTGGAATGAAGCAACTCAAATAGAAGCATCACGCCTTAATCAGCCTTTACTTGGTTTCGTCGCAAACAAACATCAAGGAGAATTGGGTAAAGAATTTGAATTTATTAAATCTAGTTCAAACCAAATTTCAATTAAAGCACTGAAGAAAGCCGAATTGTCGGATGAATTGGTTGTGAGAGTGTATGAGTGGACAGGTAAGGATGCTAACCAAGTGAAGCTATCGTTCCCTGCTGATATAGTCAGTGCACGTGAGATTAATGGCGTTGAAGAGAATGTTGGACCAGTTTTATTCTCAGGCAATGAGTTGACTTTCGATTTAACGAAATATCAGCCAAAGACATTTGCAGTACGTTTGGCCAATTCTCCAATCACAAATGTTGTAAAAAGTTTACAGACAACATCTGTTGCATTGCCTTATAATGCCGATTTAATGAGCTCTGACTCAAAACGAAACGATGCAACGACTGGTATAAACTATGCCTTTCCCTCCGAACAAGTGCCCGATAAGGTTGATGCAGAAGGGGTCAGCTTTGTGATGGGAAGTAGGGGTGATGGACAGAATAATGCCGTTAGATGTGGAGGACAAACCATTTCATTCAATAGAACAAGTACTCAAAAGAAACTATACCTATTAATGACTTCAACTAACCCGACTGGAACAGTTGGCAGTTGCAAAATTGGTGAAGCAACATATGCGATGGACATTCCATATTACAGTGGCTTGGTTGGCCAGTTGGAATCTTCGTTTGCTCCAGAAACGATGTATCGAAAGGAGAACGTTGCATTGACAACCACTCATAGTCACAACACCCAGAATAATACAAATGAGACTTTCCGCTACTTATACATATATAAATATGTGATGAACCTGCCAGATGGTGTGAATCAAATCACATTACCTAATAATCCAGATCTATATGTATTGGCTGCTTCGGTTTCTGACAATACAAATGATGATGTTGAAGCTTTTTCTAAGATTAATACTTATATTGATTTTCAAGAACTTGGAGATGCGGGAGATGATGGCTGTGGGCAGCTCCTAAAACCGTCTAGTATTGGCTATTCTGCCCAAATTAACGAGAATGAAAGTGCTCAAATGGCAGCAGATCTGGACGTGATGACCAAATGGTGTGTTACATCAAGTCAGACGCCATGGCTTGAATATCATTTTAGTGAGCCAAAGGAAATCTGTAAATGGATGGTATTGAACGCTGGAAGTGAAAGCATGGACTGGATTAGCCGGGCTTTTAAATTACAGCGTTATGAGAATGGTAATTGGATAGATGTTGACGTTGTTCAAGACAATACAGAGAATAAAGTTGTAAGGGGAGTGACGCCTTTCACAACAGATAGGGTACGTCTACAAATGATTCAGGGAGAGCAATCTGGCTATACTACTCGTATCTATGAGTTTGCTGTCTATGGCAAGAACAATGAAACAACCGGTATTCAATCTGTTTCAAATACATTATCAAATCATCTGAGGTTGTATGGTAATTTTCCTAATCCATGTCATAATTCAACGACAATTCAATATAGTCTGCCGGAAGGTACTACGTCTCTCGAAATGCTTGTATATACCCAGAGCGGACAGTTGATAAAAAAGCAAACGTTACCTTATCAGCAAGGACAAACCTTACAGAGTTATCATTGGTCGGGTAATTTGCTTCCCAATGTCTATTTTTATAGACTGGCAGCTACTGTCAAGGGTAAGATGGTTATGTCTGGTACGCAGAAATTAGTGATTTATTAATCTATATATTAACCAATTTATTAACTATTTTTTATTAACCAACACAATTAATTATGTTTAAAAGATTACTTAAAATGAAAAGCTCATTGGTTTTTGCTTTCTCACTTTTTGTTTCTCTTGTAGCAAGCGCGCAAACGCAAATTACAGATGAGGCAGGATTAAAGGCAATTGCTAATGATTTGACAGGTAATTACGTTTTGATGAACGATATTACCTTAACTTCTGAATGGGTTCCTATTGGAACGTCAACAACTCCGTTTACTGGAAGTCTTGACGGTAAGGGGCACTCAATCAATGGTTTGACTATCAGTACTGGTGTAGATAATGTAGGCTTCTTTGGCTTTACACAGGGTGCAACGATTACTGATGTTCGCTTTATTGGTGCAAATGTCAGCGGTAACCATCAAGCTGGTGTTGTTGCCGGACAGGCAATATCTTCAACAATCACCAAGGTGTTCACTTCTGGTGTTGTTACCGGTTATGATCATATCGGTGGTATAATTGGAGACGCACGTGGAGACGCCAATAATGGTAACTTTACAACTTTAGAAAACTGTATGTCCATTGCGGGTGCTTTTAGTACGACTCATCAGGGTGGTGGTATTGCCGGTTGGACAAATGCAGGTGTTTTCAAGAACGACGTGTTCATGGGTTCTGCTACTGCTCCTGGTAATGGTGCTGGTGGTATTTTACCTATTACAGAAGGCCCGGCTAATGTTATGAATTGTGTAAGTGCACCTGCATTCCTGTCTGGTGCAGCTGGAAAGACACATAGTATTCTTGGATTTGACAATGGTGGCCCAGTTGTAATGAATAACAACATCTCTTCTGAAGGTTCTCAATTTCTTGCCGGTGGACAACCAACTACAGCCGTTGATCTTTTTAACGACAATGCTGATTTGCAAGGTACAGTCGTTCCTGGTGCCGACTTAACGAAAGCTGCTACATATGCAGCTCTTAATTTTGATGCTACAGTTTGGACTGTTGCCGATGGACAGTATCCTGCACTTGCTGGCATGACATTCCCTTTGAAAGGTGATGGAATTGCTGTTAACAAACTTCCTTCAAAATGTATCTTGAACAAGGAGTATGCTAGTAATGCAATGTCTGCATTAAACCGAACCATTTCGATCGTAAGTAGTAATCCTGCAGCTGTACTAGTTGACGGTAATACGTTGAAATTCGTCGGATTAGGAACTGCTGAAGTTACTTATACAACTTCTGGTGATGCCTTTGCAGAAGGTGCCACTTTGAAGCAGACAATTACAGTTGCAGATATGAATTATAATCTTTCAACAGTAGAAGATTTGAAGAACATGTCAAATAATCTGGCTGGTGATTTTAAATTGATGAATGATATTGACCTGGCAGGAGTGGATTGGACACCTCTTGGAACCTTTACAGGTACATTTGATGGTCAAGGTCATGTTATTAAGAATATGAAAATCACCAAGAACTCTAGTGTTGTTGGTTTCTTTACAAAGACTCAAAATGCAACTATTCAGAATCTTGGATTTGAAAATGCAAATGTAGTCGGAACAGATCAAGATGTTGCCGTTATTGTTGGTCAATTGCAAGGTTCAGTGTTGAAGAACTGTTATGTTGCAAATTCATTTGTTCAAGGACGTGACCACGTTGGAGCTTTGGCAGGTATGATTAGAAATGTAGAGGGCTTGTCTGAAGATGATCCTAATCTGGTCGGTGGTAACATTTCTGATTGTATGTCAGATGCACAAGTTAAGTCGACAAGCTATCAAGCAGGTGGTTTAGTAGGTGTATCAAGAGGTGGTATTGTTGAAAGATGTATCTTCTCTGGTACCGTAGACTGCCCCGATAATGCAACCGGTATCGTTAGTTTGGTAGATAAAGCTGCAAATGACGCAAACGGTAATCAAACAATTGCAACAACATTCATCCGTAATAATTTTGTTGGTGCTTCACACCTTTACGGTAATGTAACGAGAATAGTTGCTCCTGGCGGACGTAGTGTAATTCTTGAGAATAATTATGTACTTGCCAGTACATATACTGGAACAAACGCAGCTAATGCAGGTACAATGGATAACCAGACTGATCCTACTACGGTCACGGGAGCTAATATTGATGATGCAACAGCTAAAACAACAGCTTTCTATACAAGTTTAGGATTTGATTTTACTAATAACTGGAAATTCCTTGATACAACAGAAGGTAAGATGTTTCCTGTTTTGAAATGGGTAAACGCTCCTCTTCCATCTTCTATCTTTGATATGCCACAGAATAAATCTATTTTGTTTAAAGATGGTGTTGAGTCAATTAGTCTTAATTCAATACATGGTTCTTGGGGACAAACGCTTTCTTTTGATATAACATCAGGCAGTCAGTTTGCAGAGGTAGATGGCGCGGACTTGTATGCAGGTGTTGGTGGTACTTACGGAGGCTCTGGTGATGTCAATGTTTCTGTTTCTCCTGCTTCCGATATTTCTTCTTTGTTTACAATGACCGGTAATAATTCATTTAGTGTATTTATCGGTCAAAGTGGATCTGTAACAGAAATTTCTACAGTAGCTGACTTGGCCAAAATCCTCAAGAACTTGGAAGGTAAATATAAGCTTACAGCCGATCTCGATTTAAGTGGTGTTGCTTTTGCTCCAATTGGAGATTCAAATTCACAATTTGTTGGCGAATTAGATGGACAAGGTCATAAGATAAAGAACTTGACCATTAATTCAACAACCGGAACAGATATAGGTTTCTTCAGTTATGTGAATGGTGCAACGATCAAAAATATCGCATTTGAAAATGCCCACGTATATGCACCAAACCAAAATCATGTTGGTATTCTTGCCGGAACACTCAGTAGTGCAACCATAGATCAAGTCGCAATCAATGGTTTCGTTGTTGGAAACGACCACGTTTCAGGTATGGCCGGAGACGGTAATGCAGTAACTATTACTAATTCATATGTTGATGCAAACATATCTGGTTATAGCCAAGTAGGTGGATTCTTTGGATGTTCTACCGGTAACCTGGATATCAGTACCAGTTATTTCAATGGCATTGCACGTGCAACAACACGTGGATGGGTTGGTGGCTTCATCGGATTGGTGGATAAATCAAATTCAACTATCACGATAAAAAATTGTGTATCCTTGGGTAATATTACTTCTGTAGGATCTGGAAGTCCACATGCTGTTAATGCCTTTATTGGTGGCAATAATGCAGGTGATACTCCGAATGCAACGATTTTCTTTACAAGTAATATTGCAAATGATAATGCTGTCTTAACTGTTGATGGTGATAACTCATCAGCATGGCCAACCAAGAATCCAACGGTTGATGGTGGTGACATTCAAGATCCAACAAGATTAAATAATGCGCTCTTGCAGGTCGCAACTCCTTATACTGGACTTGGATGGGACTTCAGTTCTGTTTGGTCTATTGATCCTACAAGTGGATATGTTTATCCTGTATTAAAATTATTTGGTACTGTTTCAACTGGTATCCAAAATGTAGAGAATGGTACCTCTGTCATTGCGGTATCCGCATCAAATAATTTATTGACAGTTAGCGGCCTCACGGGTGCGAGCATGTTGAGAGTTGTTACTGTTTCTGGACAACAGGTTGCTGGTGTTAATACCACTCAAGCAAGTGCTACTGTTAAACTGCCAGGTAAGGGACTTTATGTCGTTGCTGTCACAAATAATGGTGTAAGCAAATCTTATAAGGTAGTAAACAAATAATATGTCATGAGAAAAGGTGGCTGAGGCTTGTTCTCGGCCACCATTTATCAATTTTTGCATTATTTCGCAAGTAATTCTATACTATTGCTGGCGAAAACATCATTATTATAATATTATGATTAAAGCTTATACAGAAAAACCATGGAAATTTATACTGTTAATTGCAGTATTATTTTTGTCCATTCCTACATTTGCGGCACCAATCAAAGTAACAGGGCGTGTTCAAGATGTCAACGGAGAACCGTTAATCGGTGTTACAGTGAAAGAAAAAGGCACTGATAACATGACCGTTACAGATGTCAATGGAACCTATAATATTACCTGTAGTTCAAATACTTCCATCTTGGTGGCTGCATATATCGGGTTTACACCTGAAGAGCGAAAAGTAACAGGTACTCTGATCGATTTTGTCTTAAAGGATGAAGTAAGTAAATTGGATGAAGTTACAGTTGTAGGTTATACAACTGCCAAAAAAGTATCGGTATTGGGTGCTCAGTCTTCCTTGAAGATGGATCAGGTTAAAGCCCCTGTTGCCAATATGAGTTCTATCCTTGCTGGCCGTGTGTCTGGCGTTGTATCTGTTCAGCGAACCGGTGTCCCGGGACAAGACGACTCGGATATCTGGATTCGTGGTATCTCTACATTGACCAATCGCAACGAGGGACCCTTAATTCTTGTCGATGGTATCGAAAGAAGCTTTAATAACCTCGATCCGGAAGATATTGCTTCTGTAACGATTTTGAAAGATGCTGCCTCCACTGCCGTTTACGGTGTACGGGGAGGAAATGGAGTTGTCATTATCACGACTAAGCCGGGTATTGTAAGCAAACCTAGATTTTCAGTTGACTTTTATCAAGGTGTTACCCAATTAACCAAAGTTCCAGATCTCGTTGATGGTATTGGATACATGAATGCCGTAAATGAGGCATATCACAATACTTTCGGTAAAGATAAATCTTATTATTCACAGCAATATATTACAAATACGGAGGTTGCAAACGGCCTTCCTTCTCCTGGAATCACAGATGAACAAAGACAAACATTATTAAGTGATCGTACTGTTAACAAGTATCTTTATCCAAACGTTGATTGGATGAAGGAATTGTACCATGATTACGGATGGAATCGTCGTGTGAACATGAATATCCGTGGAGGTGCTCCAAATGCAAACTACTATATCTCACTATCTTACTATCAAGAAAAAGGTTTGACAAAGACCGATCCCATGCAGGAATATAGTACAGAGATTGATTATAACCGCTATAACTTCTTGACGAATGTAAATCTTAAGGCCACTAAGATGACTAATATTGATGTGGGCGTTAGTGGCTATTTTTCAAGTGGTAACTATCCTAATCAAGATCTTTCAGACATCTTTGGCAAGGCGATGAATACAAATCCGGTAATTTATCCGGTTCAATATCCGAATGGCGAAAATCCCGGTTTTTCACAGGTTCAAAGAGAATTTGATAACCCTTGGGTAACCTTGACACGTCGTGGATACCAAACACAATATCAAACTCAGATCAACTCTAACTTAAAAGTTGAGCAAGATCTCGGATTTTGGGGCTGGAGTAAAGGACTAACCGCAAGAGCACTTGTCGCATTTGACCTTAGAGCGACACAGGCCTTGCATTATGCCATTGATAATAGTACATGGAAACCTAGAGGTTCTAAAGATCCACTGACTGGTGATACTTGGGTAGATGATGAAAACCTATACGATGCCGATGGAAATATCCAGCTACAAGAAGAGTTTAAAGGAAATACCACCATGTCATTCAAATCTGATAAGTGGGTGTATCGTACTTTTTATTTTGAAACCGCACTCGATTATAAGCACACTTTCGATAAACTGCATAATGTCAGTGGATTAGTTGTCTTCAATATTCGTAATTATCGAGATGCCAATGGCAACCTCATCGAATCACTGCCTCATAAGCAGGAGAGCTTATCTGGCCGTCTGACATACGATTATGATAATCGGTATTTCGTTGAAGCAAACCTTGGTTATACTGGATCCGAAAACTTTGCGCAAGGACACCGTTTTGGATTGTTCCCGGCTTGGGCTTTAGGTTGGGTTCCATCGAACGAAACATGGTGGAAGAATATGAGTCCGTATATTTCGTTCTTGAAATTCCGTTATTCTGATGGTACGGTTGGTAATGACAGTCAGAATGGACGTTTTGGATATTTCACCGAAATTACAGGAAAAAATGGTTATAGTTCATACTGGGGATCTAATGGTATCGGTTTTAATAAATATGGCTTCTTTGCGCAATGGTCAAAAATTCGTAAACAAGATTTAGGTATTGAAATCAACTTCTTCAAAGATGATCTGACATTCGTTTTTGATCTATTTAAAGAACGACGTACCAAGATCTTTGTAGATAGAAATAACTTACCGCTTTTGGCTGGTTTTGCTGCAACGGCTTCTGCTAATGTGGGCATCGTAAAGAACAAGGGCTATGAAGCATCTTTTGAATATAGCCACCAATTTGGTAAAGACTTATTTATTGCGGTAAGGGGTAACGTTACTCAAAATACCGATGAAGTAATCGAAAATGCTGAGGCAGTACCGGCTTATCCTTGGTTGGAAAGACGAGGCCATAATGTACTGGCTCGTTGGGGCTATGTTGCAGAAGGCCTTTATACAAGTACAGACGAAATCACCCAACGTGGTATTACACAGTTTGGTGAGACTCATCCTGGTGAACTTGTAAAGCCTGGTGATATCAAGTATAAAGACTTAAATGGTGATAAACACATCGACGAAAACGATATGACTTGTATTGGTCGTGGAGACATCCCTCGTATTTATTATGGTTTTGGAGGAGATATCCGGTATCAGAATATTGGCTTAGGTATCCTTTTCCAAGGAACAGCTGATGCAGACCGTATGCTTGATGGAAATGGTATTCGACCATTTACAAGTTCTTCTGGTGGTGGAACATTGTATTCTAATATTGAAGACAGATGGAGAGATGACGATCCAACAAACGACAAAGTGTTCTATCCTCGTTTAGCGTGGGGAGCCAAAGATCCTTCCAATACCAATAACTTTGTTAGCAGTACATGGTGGCAACGTGACGTTAGTTTCTTAAGATTGAAACAATTCACCGTTTCTTATTACTTTCCAAAGGCATGGTCTAGAGTTGGCTTCATAAAAGGTGGACGTTTCTATCTGATGGGTGAAAATGTTTTAACTTTCAGTAAATTCAAACTATGGGATCCAGAGTTAAATACAAATAATGGCATTAAATATCCTAATGTCAAAACATTCTCAATCGGTGTGAATGTAAACATTTAATGACTTATATCGCATTTCATTATGAAAATAAATATTTTTAAACTAATACTTGTTGGTTTTGCTGCATTCAGCCTCTCCTCGTGTGAAGACTATTTTGATACGGTACCCAGCAATGTAGTCGATCTTCCAACAGTTTTCTCAAATCGAGGTCTGTCATTGCAGTGGCTTACAAATGTGTACTCATACATTCCAGATAATACCGATCAAAACTACTATGATGGTGCCGATTGTACTGAAGGCGTATGGACGGTTGCAAGTAATGAAGGCTACCTGCCTTGGTCACAATGTGAATCAAACAATATTATCTTAGGTACCTTATATCCTTCGACGGGTTACGTTCAGAACCAATGGACAGCATTTTATCGTGGAATCCAAAAGGCGAATGTCTATTTGGCAGAGATTGATAAATGTGAGCCCATGTCTTCTCAAGAAAAAGACTGGACAAAAGCAGAATGCCGGGCATTAAGAGCTTATTACTATTTTAATCTTGTCCGTTTGTTCGGTCCTGTTCCATTGATTGGTGATAAGGTTTATAACATCGATGATCCTTTGGATGAGATGATGCTTCATCGAGCTCCTGTTGATTCTTGCTTTGATTATGTCATTTCAGAATTGAAGGATGTTATCAGCAGTGGACATCTGATTTCTCAATTTAATGGGGCAGGTGCATTTGACGACCAGTTTGCAGGTAATTTAACGCAAGAGGCTGCAGAAGGTATCCTTTCTATCGTTTATCTTTATCGTGCAAGTTTCATCTTTAACGGAGATCCTTATTATCAAGGAATGAAAAACGAAGATGGCACTCCTTTATTCCCACAGGCTGTAAGTTCTAAAAAATGGGAAGATGCACGTGATGCTGCCAAGAAAATTATCGATAGTGGTAAGTTCTCTTTGGTATTGCGAGATTTGACAGGCAAACGCGTTACCGATATCAAGTTTTCTGATCCTTACAACTCATGCTTCTATTCTGTGCTTGGTCGTTCAGATAATGAAGAGATGATATTTTTCCGTACCGGACCTAATAATAATATTTATTATCAGATGCGTCCGAAACACAGTGGTATTACCAATGCACAATCAGGTGGTGGTGCACAATCTGTTCCACTTCAGATGGTTGACTTGTACTTTACCAACAATGGACTCCGTATTGAAGATGACTCGACCTATTATACTTATAATACAGATAATCCTACGGCTGAGAATATCAGAAACATGACTAATAACGCTCAATACAAAGATAAATATTCCGGGTATGTTTATTTCACACCAACATCTTCTACACGTATAATGAATCAGTTCTATAATCGTGAGCCTCGTTTCTATACATCTTTCACCTTCCAGAACCGTCGTTGGGATTTTGATCAGTCCAAAGCTTATTATACAGACATGTCTCAGAATGGAAACTCCGGTCCGGCAAAAAATGGACATGACCATCCAATTTTTGGTGTCATTGCCCGAAAATTATACAAGGGTGATGTTGATGCACCATATAGTGTAAAACTACGTTTGGGTGAAATTTATCTGAACTATGCCGAGGCTTGTAATGAGTTGGGTGATGTCGCAACTGCCATTCATTATGTTAACCTGATTCGCAGCCGTGCCGGCATTCCTGAATACAAAGGACTCAATGCTGAAGACATGACAGCAAAAGATGCTCGTGGAGAAGCAAGAATAACACTGTCATCTTACGATAAAGACTTTGTACGCAAGATAATCTACCGTGAAAGACTCATTGAGTTATCGTATGAGTGCAAACACTACTTTGATGTACGTCG
>CALNBT010000250.1 GCA_937874345.1 uncultured Prevotella sp. | reverse complement strand
GTATTAGGCACTGATTGGCCAAAATTCATTCTGTTACCCTGTTCTGTTTGTTGCATGGCCGAGCTAGTGTTGTTCCACCCCCCAACATTGAACCAATTGTAGGTTTCATCATCCTGATGACCAAAAACGACCAGGAAACCTTCTTTTCCAGAATTTTTCTTTGCTTGAACCTGATAAGAATACTTTTTTGAAGAAATGTTCAAAGTGCAATACATAACATTGCCTTCTGAATTTCCTGCTTCTGTTGCCACCCCGCCTGCAATAGACCAATCTTTCTGATGCATCCATTGAGATAGATCAGGTAACGGTACTTCTTTACCATCGACGACAAGTAGAGGATTCCGGTATGAAGCATTTGTGTACCATGAACCGATTCCGATATGCATTGGACACATATTTTGTGATGATTTCTGTGGAGGCAGATTTTGAGTCCAAGTAACTTGTAAAGTCTGGGAGCCTAAATTTTGGTGGAACATCTGTTGAACATAATAAGAAGGTGTACCCATCACATGAGCAGAATTGAAGCGTATCATGTCTGGCCGCCAAACAGCATTGTTTTCATTCACAAAGATTGGAGCATAACTTGCCATTGAGACAACGTCCGAGTTGTTTTCCATACCCATCATAAAGACAGCCTCGCCTAAAGCCGCATTGAGGTTTCCCACATGACCAAATTGACTAGTCACTGCATATTCTCCAACATAAATCTTGGGACCCTTTCGGCTATAGCTGTCATATTTGTAAAAATGATCGACAAACCATTGTGGGTTTTTATAGTAGTGTTCGTCAAGAAGATCTACAGGATACGGGTTTCGCCATGAAGGAGAGTCGGTTCCCCAAGCCTCAACATTCCCTATACACTGAATATCTGGATACTTTTGCTTGATAGCCTTATAAAAGAGAATGTAACGTTCTGGATAACAATTACTCTGGTCATCATTACTCTCAAGATGAAAGTTATAGTTTTCGTTACCAATCTCTACAAACTTGATACCAAAAGGAGCCGGATGTCCGTTCTTGGCTCGCATCGATCCGTATTTCGTTGTCACGTCTCCATTGGCATATTCTAGCGCAGCCATACACTCATCTATCCACGGTTGAATGGAATCAACAGGTGTACTTCCCCCATGCCATATACCAACATTCACAACATATAAAGGCACCGCATGCAGGTCTTCTGCCAATTGTAGGTACTCATGAAAACCCAATCCATCGCTGGTGCGATAGCCCCAGTTTACATTTTGATGTCCAGGCCGTTCTTCTATTCCTCCAATGGTTCGCTCCCATCGAAATGCATTATCAGGCGTTCCTGTCCCTTCTACAAAACATCCACCGGGGAAACGCATAAAAGAAGGTTTCAGATTGTCTAGCATGTGTGCCAAATCGGGCCTCACCCCGTTTCCCCGACCCTGAAAAGTTGGAGGAAACAGACTGATAACATCAAAATCCAACACACCGCTCTTGTCAGTAGAAAGGAAAAATTTAGCATGTTCGTTATTATCTGTTGCACAAAATTCAGCAGTAAGCTTGGTCCATTTATCTGATAGATTTGCTTGAATTACGGCCTTACCAATATCATTCCTTATACTATCACACAACCCTACCGTCAATAGACCTTGCCATTTTTTCTTGCTTCGTGCCCAGAAGCTCAGTTGATATTTTCTCCCATTCACCGCATGAATACCCCAGAAGCCGTCGTTCATGATATATCCGCCATCTTTTGGGAACGTTACAACTAAGGATGTCTTCTGAGCATTATTGAGCAATTGCTTTCTATTTAAGTTCATCATTGTTGCCTTAGGAGAAGACCAATTTACAGGCTTTTTTGAATCATCTTCAAAAGACCTATTTCTAATCAGTTCGGCATAAATGCCTCCATCAGCAGCATGGTTGATGTCTTCGTAGAAGATTCCATACAAAGTAGGACTTACACTTACCCCAGTTTTGTTTACATCCAGATTGATGTTGACCTGAGCTGCCAAACTACACGTCAAAGATAAAGTCATAATGATGGATAAAAGTTTTTTCATGATTGTATAGAGGATATGGTTCTAAGAATAATTAGTATGTATAGATTTGATGAAATCTTAAAATTGATATGGCTTTCAAGTAATGAATTTCAAATCATTTTAAGCTATCATTATGATGTTCACTTAAGACAAAGTTATTGAAATTTTCTTCATTGGAAATGAATTCTGTAAAATAATTGATACCATGCTTACAAAATTAATGATCATAGGCATTACAGCTTTGATAGAATAATTGGAAAGTTCACGCTAAACAATAATTCTTTTTCAAATCCACTGCTATAGAAAG
>CALNBT010000249.1 GCA_937874345.1 uncultured Prevotella sp. | reverse complement strand
GCTCAGACGGCATGCAGACTGCCAAGTCTATCTACTTCCCCGGCTCACAATTTCCACAAGTGTATGAAGTAGACTTGCAAGCCGACCGCCCCAAACTGTTTTCGGCTGTGAATATGGAAGACTTGAGCATCAACCAGAATGGAGATATTTTGTACCAAGACAAGAAAGGTTATGAAGATCTGTTTAGAAAGCATCACCAATCGCCCGTCACAAGGGATATCTGGATAAACAGAAAAGGTTCGTTCACCAAACTGACAACGTTCAATGGCGAAGACCGCACCCCACGATGGGCACCTGACGGAGCGTCATTTTACTACCTGAGTGAGGAAGGCGGATCGTTCAATGTCTATGAGAGAAGTCTGGAAGGAACCGAGAAAACGCAGCTCACAAGCTATACAAAACACCCTGTTCGCTATCTGTCTGTAGCTGCAAACGGTACCATCTGCTATGCTTACGATGGTGAAATATACATCAAAAAGGATGGACAAGAGCCACAGAAAGTAAACATCAGCATTGCTGCCGACCGCAACGACATTGATCTGGAAAGACAAATCAAGACATGGGGAGCAACGGAAATAGCTTTGTCACCTAACGGAAAAGAAATCGGTTTTGTACTGCATGGCGACGTATATGTAACGAACATTGAATACAAGACCACAAAACAGATTACTGATACCCCGGAGCAGGAACGGAGCATTGATTTCTCTCCCGACGGACTGGCCATCGTTTACGATTCTGAACGTGGCGGACTGTGGCAGATCTATCAGACAAAGATGAAAAACAAGGACGAGAAACAGTTTGCTTATTCAACTGACTTGGTTGAAGAACAAATCGTGAAATCGCCGTACACATCATTCCAACCAAAATATAGTCCTGACGGCAAGAGCATCGCCTTTTTGGAAAACCGTGGAACCATCAAGGCTCTCGATGTCAAGAGCAAGCAGGTAAGAACGCTGATGGATGGAAAGTTTGTATATTCGTACAGTGATGGTGATGTTTGGTTTGAATGGAGCCCGGACAGCAAGTGGCTGATATCTAACTATATCGGAACTGGCGGTTGGCAAAGCCAAGACATCGCTTTGATCAATGCCGATGGTAACCAAGATATTCACGACCTGACGTTGAGCGGCTATAACGACGACAACGGAAAATGGGTTTTGGGTGGCAAAGCCATGTTGTTTACCAGCGATCGGGCC
>CALNBT010000248.1 GCA_937874345.1 uncultured Prevotella sp. | reverse complement strand
CACGTGTCTGAACGGCAAAGTAGTTCTGGGCAAAAGCAATCTCCGGTTTACGAGGGTGGCCGTTCTGTGCCACGAGGTAGCAGGCATAGCGAGTGAGCATTATATCTTCAATAGTCTTTGACGCACCTTTGGGCATAGGTATCGTTTTACTGACGCCAGTAAAATGATTATTAGTCTCTACGCCGGCGTTTTGACAAGCTTCTTTTGCTTTGTCTAAAACATTCTCAAAGGTTTGCCATTTAGCATAACCCAAAATGGGATATAATTCGCGAGCACTCCAGCACTCCACGCCTTCGTATTCGCACGCAATGGATTCAAACCTTGCAAGGAGATTTTGTATTTCTTCTGATTTAATCATCTTCGATTCTAAATTGAATAGTTATTCTGCCACACTCTCCTTTATTATAGGATCTGGCACTTCCTCGAATCGAACGAGGTCGTTCAAGTTCACCTTCAGGAGTTTAGCTATTGTAATCATCATTTCGAGCGATGGCTGACAAGCATTGGTACACCATTTGCTTACAGTTGCAGGGTCTTTGCCTAATTGCTCAGCTAACCATTTGTTTGTTTTGCCATTGTCGACCAAGGCTGTCTTTATGCGATTGAGTTTTCTGTCCATAGTGACACTTTTTAATTTTACCACAGTGCAAATATAATAGTTCTCTCTAGAGAAAATTGCAAGTTACGCAATTAAAGTGATATTTTTCATACTAATTTTTGTTTTTTTGGCACGTTCGTCGAGATTTCCTCGTATTTTTGCATCAAATACGTCAGGTAAACTATTTAGCTTTACAAGTTCAACATCGGTAAACTGATTCGCTTTACTGCCTTAGTTCAATAACCTAATTTGCTTTACACTTCTATTAACTGGGACTATGAGTGAACAAATCGTTCCCACATTGAACGTTCATTATCAAGGCAGTTCCAAAATGGAAGCATCTTCAGGTAGATGGGTTGGGTTCAAACCACATCATCAGTTGTCTAGGGGGCATTGAATTGACGCCTCCTTTAGGATGGGTGACTTCAAACTGCCTCATATTCCTGTTGTGATTAAAGGTGGGGGGGGGGCGATTTGATAATCCCTTGTCAGAATCTAAAAGATAGGTCTAATTTGGGCCTACCTTTCAGAGATAAACAAGAGGGAGTGCTCCAAACGGACATTTCCTCTATGCATTTTTTGCGGATGATCTATTGGCATGCTTCACACATCACATTGTAGTATCGGTTATGTACAATCTCTTCTTGTGCCTCCTCTACCAGCGTAGAAAATGTGACCGAGCTTGCTCCCAACATATGGTCACGCTCCATCTTTTTCAAAAAGCGGGGATTATGCTCCCTACTTCCTTTGGTAGTGGCAGCAGATGATTACCCTATCAATAATCAAAGAAAATCTTCTTCAGATTGTCAAAAATAGTACAACGAAAGAGAAAAGGTAACTCGTCTAATAACTATCACTAGTTGTGACACATTAATTTCTTCATTCTTATACTGAATTATTATACAAAGGTATGGGCATATATTGAACCAGACAAAAGAATTTTTACAGACCGAAATATTCTTCTGATGAAATGATATCTGTAGAAGATGAGTCTAAGATCGAATGAATTTATACTTATCCAAATAGTTCAAAAATAACTTAAGAGAAGCTATTTTAGGCTACGAGAGTATCAGGATCGAGGTGCTTAGTCAGGAATAAGTAGTATTGGTGGTCCAGAAGTAATCAAGATTTAACAAATTATGGGAATAAAAAAGAGAGCTGGTAAGATTATTTCATCTTCTCCGCTTTAGTAGCAATAATATAAAATAAGAGGATGGCCGTTTTGGCACATCCCCTCGTTGTAAGTTCCTTTGCTTTATGAAAGGAACATCAATAATTAATAAAATAGAATAGATTAATCTTCAAGTTCATATGGAAGTAACTCCCACATATCATCGAAATAGTAACTTCCTCCGCTACCTCCTGTAACTATAAAACCTCTGGTACCAGTAGAGAACGAAACTGATTGATATCTTGCCGTTCCTTCAAATGGAGTGTATTCATCATCACTGTCACCATACCATAAGTCTGTCTCCGGATAATAGACCCAATAATCGGATAGATTCCCATTGTTATAACCGCTTGTTATATATCCTTTACCATCAATAACAAATGAAACAGCATTCCATCTTACTATTGCATAGTCGTCATCATAGTCATAATCACTGGTATCTTGAATATCTCTAAGTTGCGTCCAGGTGTTACCATCGAATTTCCAGAAGTCGTATACAGCCGAACCATTATTCTGTCCACAACATATATATGCTACATTATCTATAACAAAAGATGTTCCATATACACGCTTTGTACCTCCATATCCATTCACAATCTGCCACTGGCTGCCCGATGGCGCTGTTGGGTCAAAGCGATAGAAATCTTTTAGATAGTTATCGTTCTTTCCACATCCTACATATCCGTATCCGTTAATTGAAAAAGCTATTGCGCCAACTCTTTCTCCACCAGGAAAATCATCCATCTTGGTCCAAGTGTCTGTATTTGGATCATATTCCCATGTATCCTTAAGATATGTCATACTCTCTTTATTGTAACCAACAGTGATGTATCCTTTCCCATTAATACTGAATGCTGCAGCATCCAAACGAGATAGAGCTTCATCAGGCATTGAAGTACATTTTGACCAGAAATTTTGATCGGCATCGTATACCCATAGATCATTAAGAGTTTTTTTGCCTGTATATCCGCAGCATAGATATCCCTTATTCCCTATGGTGAAACTGCTGGCTTGACTTCGTGCTACTCCGTCAAAATCTGATTTACGCTCCCATACTCCCTGAGTATATGAGTCTTCATCGTCAACGCAACTGCTCAGTGTTATCAACCCAAGCAGAGCTATACTTAAGTACTTCTTAATGTTTATCATTTTTTAATCAAAATTTTATCGGCGAATATATATTCCTCTCAAAACTGTTGCAAATAAGGTCGATAAACAGCCATTATTTATCGTTAAACCCATTAGAAGACAAAAGCTGTTGGTTCAACGATTACGTTATGAACATACAATATCAATTATTTTCCTTTGCAGCATAAAGAAATAGTAAGTATGATATTGACCAGAAATAAATCATTTAGTTTAATTGCATGTTTTGTTCTTTTAACCGCTCTCTTCTCTTGCCAGGATGAGAATTCCTCCTTGGGAGAGAGCTTGGTTGAAAGTTCATTCAGAAACGTTTTTACAGATACTTGTAGTGTTGACATAAGTACTATATTAGTCGATTCTCTTAAAACATTGGGTGACAGTGTGACTCAGATAGGTTATTATGAGGATTCTGTTTTTGGTAAGGTTACTTCATCTTTTTACGCCGAATATAATAAGGCAAGTTTCAGCGTAGATGATGGTAGCACATATACTTTCGACTCTATTACTTTAAATATGACTCCATCTGGGCATTATTGGGGTGATACGCTTGTTGCACAGAGAATAAATGTATATAAGTTATCAAAAGCTATAACTCTCAATTCTGAAGAGACTCTGTATAACTCATCCAATGTAACGACTGAGGATTCGCCACTTTTCAGCTTTTTGTATAAGCCAAAACCAAATACGTACAATGATATTGAGGTAAGAATGCCTTATAATTTTGGCAAAAAGCTCTTTGAAGATATCCTATCTGAAAATGAAGCTTTAGATAGCCAGGATAAGTTTCGTGAATATTTTCATGGCCTTGCTTTTAAACAAGATAATTATGGAAGCTGTATCATAGGCTTTATGGTTAATGATTCTTCAATGTATATGAAGGTTTATTACCATGAATCAAATAATACTTTAGAGGAAAAAGAGTTGATATATACTGTAAATACAGACTATTCATATACTCATGTAGAACACGACAGAAGCTCTTCACAAATCTCACAGTTAATTCCAGGGCAGAATAACTCGATATTATCCTACAAGACAGGGAAGCGTGCCTATTTGCAGGGGCTTACAGGTATATATAATTCTATAGAGTTCCCCTATCTTAATAATATACAGGTGGCTGGTGACATTGTATCTATTGAAAGTGCGACTCTTTATTTGTATCCATTAAAGAACAGTTATGGGAAGTATAGCCAACTGCCCTCTACACTCAGGTTATATATAGCAGATGACAACAATAATACAGAGAATCAGGTATACGATTCTATGGGAACAACGATACAGAATGGTAACCTTGTTGTAGATAATATATATGGTGATGAGACATACTATTCATTTGACTTGACGTCGTTCATGCAAGACAACCTTGGTACATGGGGCATGAACAGAAAGAAACTGTTCCTTATACTTGATGATGATGATTTTGTATGCACTTTCGATCAGGTCGTGTTTTCAAATGATCACACAAAAGATAAAGGACAGATAAGATTGGATATAAGATATAAAGCATATAATAAATGAAACGAAATATAATTTTGGTTGCTATTGCTTCAATTTCGATAGTATCGGCAACGGAAGCACAGAATACAACAAGCCTGCCTACCTCGATGTATGGCTTAGGTGAATTGTCTATGGGAGATGGAGGTAAATATTCGGGGTTGGGTAATGTGGCAATAGGTCTTAGAGAGAATGGTCTTATGAATTCACAGAATCCTGCATGTATAACAGGTATTGACAGTACCGGCCTAGTCTTTGATATTGGTATGGTTGCATCGTATAGTAAATATAGTATGCTTGGCAAGACTAGCACTGCTTTTACGGGAAATCTTAATAGATTTTCAATGGGAATAAGATTACTTCCTAAGTGGTACACAATGGTAGGCGTAGCTCCTTATACAAGTGTTGGGTATCTGATAAGTGTGGACCAGGAAATTGAGGGAACAGCTAATTCATATATTACCTCTTCTTTCGAGGGTACAGGTGGATTGTATAGGTTTTATTTATCTAACGCCTTTTTATTGAATAAAAGGCTCTCATTAGGAGTTAACATTGGATTTATTTCAGGAATGATAGAACAGAGCGAGACTGACGAAGGAGTTGTTGTTAACAGAGAGTCTAAAAAAAGTACATTCTATTCTGATTTTGGATTACACTATGCTTTAAGCAAAAAATGGTCTATGGGACTTGTTTATGGACTTTCTTCTAAATTAAATCAAAAGAATACGCTGGCATATGATAACAGTTCAGAAGATACTGACATTGAAACTTATTACCATAATGAAAAGCAGTACATACCTCAGCGTATAGGATTAGGAGTAACTTATGACAATAATAAGATAACACTTGCCGGAGATTATAATTGGATACAATGGAGTCGCAATTCATCTTCAGTAAGTTCATATGACTACATAGATCAGCATAAATTCAATGTAGGAATGATTTATAACAAAAATCCAGAACGACGTTCAATAGAGTATATGTGTGGCATTGGCATAAGCAATTCCTACATAACATTCAAGAAAGAGAAAATGAACTATCTGAATTTAAATGCAGGTATTGCAATACCATTTATGCAATCTACTGTATCTATGGGAGTTTCATGGAAACAACAGCTCAATACTAAGGCAAACCTTATGCAGGAGAATCAGCTTTCACTTAACTTCAATATGACTTTTGGAGAGAGGATTCAAAGAGGAAAAATTAATTAGTTATTATAGTATAGGCAAATTGTCAATATAGTTTTGGAATTTTTTTCTATAAGAATCACCAATAGGGATATTAACAGAATTAAAAACTATGTGCCCTTTTTTAATTTCCCTTATTCTTTCTTTTCTGATGATGTACGATCTGTGGACTCTTATAAAGTCTTCCTCAGGAAGTACTTCTTCTATACTTTTCATACTGCAAAGACTTAATATCGGTTTTACTTCATCAGTGCAATATATTTTAATGTAATCTCCTAAACTTTCTATATAGTTTATTCGGAACAAGTCAAGACGAACCACTTTGTATTCTGACTTTATATAAACGAATGGTTTCTTTTCTTTCTCTTTTTCAGGGAGATTTAGTATGGTGTCTCTTTTATTATTGAACCACCTAAGAGCTTTGTTCGTTGCATCAAGAAATATTGGATAGGTGAAATTAGAAAGCAGGTAATCAAGAGCATCAAGACGGAAACAGTCGGCTGCATATTCTTTATCTGATGATATAAAGATCACTCTTGTAGAGTTATTCAGAAGCTGGCAAAACTGACATCCGTTCATCTCATCGTTCTCGATGCCAATAAAGAAGAGTTGAATTTGCTGCTCATAATATTTAGATAAAGCTTCCATTGGATTGGTATAGACCCCACAAAGTGTAAGAAAAGGTGTTTGTTCAATATATTTTTGCAATGTATTAATCATCGACAGGTCCTTCTCTAAAATTGCACAAGTTATAGTCATATCAAATTAAAATAATAGTTAATGTTAGGTACTTAATTTATTCTTCTTATGCCTATAACTAAAAAAAAATCGACGAAACAGCGGATTTTCTCATTATGTGTTCGAATTTCAACAAACTTAACAAAATGCAATTGCTTATTTATTTTAATATTAACTTAAAAATAAAATAATTACTATAGTTCAAACCCGCTTCTACTCTATTTTTTATACGTAGAAAACAGTATAATTATGGATAGAAATGACGAAATGGCTGTAATATAAGTATGCGATAATTTTATCTCTTCTTTATTAATAATATTATCTCTGTTCAGAAAATGGATCATGATAAACCGTTAAACGAATCATGATTCGTTGCTCAACCGATCATGATTCGTTGACCAACCGATCATGATCGGTTGGTCATCCAATCACGACAAGTTTTGCGACACAGATAATATACCTATTCATGAATACTCTAATTGATTTTTTCTATAATCCTCTCATTTTTTAATTGGTGTAAATAGAATAAAAACTGATGGGAAAGCATCATCCCACTTGGCTCGTCGTACTTTTGTAGGAAATTAATATAAGCAGGTAAAGGATCCAAATTTAGTTGGCCCACTTAGTGTACACAAAGAAGGAAGCAAAGTATTCGCTCTATATCGAGATATTGATGAAAAAATGAAGAAAGAATTAGTAAAAGCATCGGAATAATAAGTTCATAGTCAGAAGAATATCTATGTAATAGATACTGCAGGTGTATTTCTGAAACGAAATGAGTTTCTTCCTTCGGTGCAACTTTGTAATACATTTCTAATCGATTTCGAGGGGAATGTTGTTACAGTTGGAACTCCAATTAATAACCCGACAATGCAAAACATAATACTGAAACGTATTCATAAAAGAATTATAAAATGATTCTTTTAGTGTACATTGTATTACGAGTTTGCAGAATTGTTTTGATATGAATAATTAAAAGATAATTAAATTAATAAAGTACCAATCTTTATGAAATACATATCTTACATAATAGGAATAGTGTTTGTGGCCTCCGGTATTCTTAAGTCGGTCAATATTGATTCCTTCACTCAAGAAGTACAGCAATATATTGATTTGTATATGTTGGATTATATTTATGGATGAAGCCGTGGTATCGCTATGCTGTATGTGCATTGGAACTGTTGATTGGAATTCTAACATTGACTGGATTGTTCAGAATGTGATAAGCATGACATTCTTAGTGATGATCTAATTCTTCTTGTATCTCACAGGATTAAATGCTTTCTTTCCATCAGAGTATTTCGGAAGTGTTGAGTCTTGTGGGTGTTTTGGAGAGCTGATCCATTTCTCACCCATGGCATCGTTCATTTAGTCCGTGATATTGTGGATTCTTGCTGTCATACTACTCCTGATGAATATATTCAGAACTAGTATCATCAGTGCTTTGTAAGAATTTAAACTGAAGATTCGTGATGTTAGAACTTATATATTAATGGAATTATAGTTTTTTGTAAAAAAAATTTGGAAATATTGTAGTATTTAATTACTATTGCAACTGAATACTATGATTCGTACTATTACCTATCCTACTAAGAAAAAATTAAATTAGATTTGTTTCATCATCTTTTCGTTTTTCGACTTGCAGTTTCTGTGAGTATCACCTTATGAAAATCGCTATTACTCTATAACCTTTGATAGATTATTTTAGCATTTTGTTACATATAGTTATCCGATTAAAAAACGGAATCTGATCTAGTGCACAAGAGAGGATGACGTATTAAATAATTAACCAAAAGATTAAAGAAAAATGAAAAACATTATTAAGACCACACTTGCTGTGACAGTAGTGGCTGCATCAGCTGCAATCGGTTATGCTACTTATAACCTATAATAACATGACCCGAGTGACAGAAAGACAGCGCAGGGAAGTAGTCAACTTTCCTTTATTAACAAGTTCATGGTTGACTGCTGTGGTCGAGTGGATGAATTTAATCGTCATCCACTTGCTATTATCCCTAACGATCAAATAGAAACACTTAAATTCATGGTAGGCAATAGCGATGTGGATATAAACATCGAATCCATACGTTTGAAGAATGGTGATGCTGTGAGAATCACAAGTGGCCATCTCTGCGAACTCGAAGGTTTTGTCCATTCCTATAAATCGGATCAGGCCCATGTGTTCGTCAAACTCAACAATCTAGGCTGTGCCAGTATGATGGTTTCACGACAGGATATAGAACTGATGTAAGTCTTCTTGTAATTATTAGTGATATAAACATTACAAAAAAAATGATAAAATGAATATTATATTAAAAAAAATTGCACTAAGTACACTTTCTCTATTTTGTTTAGTTGCTTGTAATCCAAATCTGGATTTTGCTCTTGAACAGGCCGGAGAGAACCGTGCAGAATTAGAGAAAGTTCTTGAACATTTCAAGAATGATCCTGATACGCTGAAGTATAGTGCAGCCAAGTTTCTTATAGAGAATATGCCATATCACTATACTCAAGAGGGAAAGAGCGTTGAGTCTGCAGATTCTGCATATCTCGCTATGGCAGATTATCCTTTGGAGCAGCGTGAAAAGTTTTTAACGGAAAAGACAAAAGACATCAGTTTTACTACTAACAAAATTGCTATTGACATCAGGAATGTAAAGTCAGACTATCTTATTAAGGTTATTGATGAAGCCTGTGAACTTTGGCATGAGGTTGCATGGAACAGAGACTATAGTACTTCTTTGTTCTTTGATTATGTACTCCCATACCGCCTGCTTGATGAACCATTGAGTGACTGGAGACAGTCTGTTAAGCAGATATTCCCGTCGTTAAGACTGAACAATGTGTACAGCAAACGAGGTGCTCAGATGGAAATAGAAACACTTGACCTTGAAGGTTGTGTTTCTTCTGATAAAGTTGGGGCATCACAGGATAAATATGTCCTGCTCACAAATAGTGGGTCTGTCGTATCCTTTAATATAGATGTCATTGCCGAGTGCCAAAAGAATATGTCTTTTAGATATTCTGCAACCAAAAGACATTCAAGAGCAGTCGTGATGATAAATGATCAGTTTGTAGATACCTTAAGACTAGATCCTACCAATGATGCAAATAGTTTCCGTACAAGTAGAGTTGGACAGCTCCTTAATCTGAAAAAAGGAATCAATAAGGTAAGTATAGGTTTTGCTGGTGATACCATTGGTCTAGACTATGTTCAGATATGTGCAATTGAGAAATGTGATGAGGGTAAAATCGAAGACTACTCTAAGACATTTTGCATGATTAAGAACATGCAGAACGGTTACTATTTAACATTTGATACTCTCCAATCTTCACTCCTGAATTTATTAGAGGTGAAGCCCTTGCAAAAGAATGACAGCACGCAGATGGTAAGGATGGATTACCTTGGTCGTGCTTGTTGGAGCATATCAGCATTCAAAACTGACACCATAGATCTTTGTATGGAAGTAATGTATGCACAAATTGATATAGGCGCTCCGATGAGCCAGTATAAATACATCAACGGTAATAATCAAAAGTGGATAGTGATTCCTATAGGTAATGGTTTATCACGTATTATGAGTAAAGATACAGGTCTATTCCTTGATATTGAGAAGGACAAAAAAACAAACAAGGTTATTTTAGTCCAGAATCCATATACTGGGGCAAAGACTCAGCAATGGAAAATTGAGCAGAAAGGCACTAATCCAATTGTAAACTCTAATTTTACATTTGGTTCTCAGATGTCAGAAGCACTCCGTGTATTTGATATCATGGGGCAGTGGGAATGGGTAGGTGCAAGTACAAGTTTTGCTCCAAAGGCTTCATCATTGCTCAAAGCTCGTACCGGAAACTGCCGCGATGAAGCTAGTTTTACGGTCTTCACATGTAGGAGTTTAAGTATTCCTGCTGCAATAGATTTTACTCCTCATTGGGGAAATCGTAGTCTTTCTCACCAGTGGAGTGTACTTATCTTACCTGATGGAAAGTCAACTCCTTTTTATATGGGATGTGTACCGGGAGATACTGCTCACTACTATCACAGCTATCTTAAACCAAAGATTTTCCGTCATCGTTTCCGGTTGAACAGACAGATTGCCATGGATATGAAGGATGAGAAAAGCATTCCACAGCTTTTCAGGTTAGCAGACTGGATTGACGTGACAGAGGAATATTATGAAACAACAGATGTTACACGCAATGTACCAGAAAAGTATAAAGAAAAGAAAATTGCATATATCTGCGTTTTTGATAATCGAGAATGGGTTCCTGTACACTATGGTGTGATAAATGATGGCAAAGTTACATTTCCGAAGATGGGCCGTAATGTAATGTATGTTAGCGCGTTCTACGAGAAAGGAAAAATTGTCACCTTTGGTGATTCTTTCCATATTTTGCCTGATGGAACAATAAAGAATGTACATATCGATACCAAAAAGAGATGTACATTAAATCTCACTCGTAAATATCCATTCTTTGGTGCACAGGATTTCTTTAACTTCCGTATGATGCAGGGCAGATTTCAGGGAGCTAATAAAGCAGACTTCTCAGACGCAACAGACCTGTATTACTTTAACGAAGTGACAAATGGAGGTTGGTACGAATTTCCAGTAACAGATACTGGTAAGTACCGTTATCTAAGATACAAGAGTCCAAATGGTTCCTATGGTAACATCAATGAACTTTGGTTCTTTGACGAGAATGGAGATACCATAAAGGGCGATATTATCGGAACAGAAGGTGTCGATTGGGGACCCAAGGAACGAGTTTTTGACAACAATATCCTCACTGGCTTCCAGGGTACTAGTCCCGATGGGCACTGGGTAGGACTCAAACTCAAAACTCAAAAACAAGTGACGAAATTTCGTTTCATTCCTCGTAATGATGGAAACAGTATCGAGGTGGGTAACAAATACGAACTTGTATACTGGAATAATGGAGAATGGAAAGTCTTGACGACGATTACTGCGAAAGAAAACATTCTTAAACTAAAGAATATGCCACGTAACGGACTATATGTGCTCAAGAACCTGGCCAAAGGGCATGAGGAACGAATCTTTACGTATGAAGATGGAAAACAAGTCTGGTGGTAGTAAAAAATTAATTGAGAATTATTGACTGTTTCAAATCTGTGCTTTAGTGTGAAGTTGACTTAATGCACACAACTTCGTTTTGGAATATGATATATAGTGAGGACCGATCATCCTTGCGAAAAGGTTGATTCTGCAATACTCTCCGATCAAGAATCTGCAGATGAAGCCTGAGAGAATAATTATTTTAATTTTAACCCTTTCTCGCAACTTACTTTTTTTTGTTGTGAGGAAGATTAACAAATAAACAACATGAAAAAAAAATTTAAGGCTACTCTTGCTGTAGCTGCTATTGTTGCTGTTTGCATAGGTTCTGTAAAGACCTATCAGTCGTATTCTGTCTCAAATCAAATGGGAGAAGATAACATGTTACTTGCAGAAAATGTTATGAGTTATTCAGATGCACCTGGAATTCCTTGGGGCAGGGTTTGTAAATGGGCTGGAGCTCTTTTTGTTTGCGTTGATGCTCTTGGTAATGTTATTGATAATGCAATATACGTACACTATCATGTAGAAAAAGAGGATTGTATAGCGGGTTATGATAAAGATTATAAACCTATCCCAGGTAAAAGAGATGTTGCTGTTCAACAGCAGGGCAGTGGTGAAAATGAGTGTAGGTCAGATTATAGAGGTATATGCAAAGCGATATAATTTATTGAATCTTTTTAATTACAACGAGCAACATTGTTTACTATGAGTAATTACATATGTAAACTTTGTGCTCGTTTTTAAATAAAATTAAGTATGAAATTAAATCAGATTTTGCTGAACAAGTTAGCAAGGCATTTTACAATATGTAGTGTATTTTTATTGATTATTTTTTGTGAAGCATGTTCAAGTTCTGTAGAAGAAGATGCGTTAGATAGTCATGAGGATGTTTTTATAAAAATAGATCCAGAACGTCAGACGAATCCATTAAATAATAGTCAGTATTCCATTGACTCAGTTCGCTCTCTTTCTATGCCAGCTAATAAAATATTTCAAATATCCAAGTTAATTATCAAAGATAACAGAATATATATTCTAGATTCAGAAATAGCACGAACCGTTTTTGTGTTTGACACTACTGGACGTTATTTATATAAACTTGGAGAAAGAGGAAGGGCATTAAGTGAATATATTGGTAGACCAGTGGACTTTTTTGTCGATAAGCATAATGATGTACATGTATTTGATAGAGATGGACAAAAAATTATAGTATTCAAAAAAGATGGGAATCCAACTAGAGTTATTGGTACAAGTTCGTCTTTTCCATATACTTTTGGATTAATTGATCATAATAATTATGCATACTGTGTTCAGTGTCCAAATCCTGATAAAAAAAATAATACTCCTGCGTTACTCATTTCAGATATTACCGGAGAAAACACAAAGAATATATTGTATTTGAGAAATACATATACTTATATCCCTTCAGAAAGGATGTTTTTTAAGAATGGAGACAGACTTTCACACATACCTATAATGTCAGATTCCGTATTAGTTTTCAAAAATGATTCAATAGAGAAAGTTATTCATTTTGATTTCAAAGGAAAGTTTTTGACAAAAGTAAAGCCAGAGTTAGCTACTGCTAATGTAACGTCTGGTCAAAAATGGGATGTCAAAGGATTAGTGTGGGGATTAATAAAATATCAAGAAACAGACTCTCTTTCAATGTTAGAATACACTTATGATAGAAGTTTTATGTTTTGGCTCAAGAACAAAAAAAACGGGCAAATAATAAATGCCAGGAGTATCATAGATGGTATTTGTCCTTTTACATATTATTATTTAAGGGGCAATCAAATAGTTGCATTTATCGATGAGGAATTTGTCAAAGCAATTAGGGCAAATGCAGGAAGTGAAATAACTAAGAAACAATTAAGTGAATCTTGTCCACAAATCAATGATATATTCGAAGGGAAAATACCAACACCAGCAATTTTTTATATTAGTATAAGGTAACCATGAGAAATTTTTTAGTATATATTTCCGCATTATATTTTACATTTTTCTGTATAGGATGTAAATCTCGAGAAGTAAAAGTTGAAGAGACAATAAATCAGATGAAATCAAATCCTGTTTCTATACCTTTTTCGAGTATGTCATGTTGGATTAATGATACAATCCAAAACAATCGCCCTTGGGAAAAAGCAAAAATGAAACTTGTAGTTTATACAGATTCATCATCTTGTTCAAAATGTACATTAAAACAGATGTACATTTGGAACGATTTTGTAGAATTTGAGCATAAATACAAGAATGATTTCTATATTATTTTCGTATTTCAAACAACTCCAACAATAAACTCCAAGAAAATGGCTTCTGATTTTCATTTAACTGAGTTAAACCATCCAATTTATATAGATTCATTGAGTTTATTATCAAAGAACAATCCCCATATACCTTTTCAGGATCCAATGTACCAAATATTTTTACTTGATGAAAAAAATAGAGTAGCACTTGTAGGAAGCCCTCTTTACAATACAAAAATTGAGGACTCTCTTTTGGAAACACTAAATGATAAACTGAAGAATAAATAGTTAAGATAAATTATTGTAAAATACATTGCCATATGGTTGTTTATTATACTACAAAAAGATTCATAATTAATCTTGGGAAAAATGTATTGTCATTAGTATTCCTAATGTCTTCCATCCTCAAGTCTGTAAACATTCACTCATTTGTGCTTGAAACACAGTTGTATATTGATGCATATATGGCAGATGGGTTACATCCTTTGGCAATGATTGGAGCTATAACTGTATGTGCAATCGAGATGCTGATAGCTCTCTTGGCTATGAAGAAAGAGTATGGAAGAGTTGCAGTATTGGGTTTCTGTATTATGCTCTCATTCTTTGTGTATCTCACAGGGTTAAATTTATTCTTCCCTACTATCATGGGAAGTATAGAATCCTGTGGATGCTTTGGGGAGTTGATACATCTCACACCTACTGCAAGCTTTATCAAAAGTGTAGTGTTATGGATAATGTCTCTTGTGCTTGTGATTAACAGCTATAGGGAACATGAGACTTGGAATATTACCAAACTGATAAGAGATAAATATTTGTATGTCGGTATTGCTGTTATTATGGTGTTACCATTGTACTCACTTTGGTTCTTTGAGGAATTGGATCACACGACCTACATTTCTGGCTTTACGGTATTGTGTATTATTATCTCGTTTTATGTAATAATGACATTAAGATATAGCCTAAAAACAAAAAAATACACATGAAACAGAAAATGCTGTTTAAATTGGTAAAATACCTATTTGCTGCATTCCTGTCAGTGCCATTGCTCTACGGAGCATGGCTTCTGGCAAGGATGTTAATCTTCGATTATTTCACAATCCCTACTGTGTCTATGTACCCTACATTAAAACCAGGCGATAAGATAATTGTGAATAAGTTAAAGCATGGAGCAAGAATATATACAGATTTAAACTTTAATCCTAGTGGGCAGGAACTGAAAGCGTTCCGTCTGAAAGGTTATTGCGGTGTCAAACATAATGACATTGTTGTGTTTAACTTTGCTAATCATTGGGGAAAGCTAAACTTCATCATAAACAATGTGTTTTGCAAACGTTGCATAGGTCTTCCTGGCGATAGTGTAAGTGCAAAAAACGGTCATTATGAGAACAACAACTATACTGATGTACTTTGCCTTGAAGAGGAACAAACAAATTTGGAGAATACACCTGACTCGTTGATAATCGAGGGCTTCTGGATACCACCATACTGTAATGGATGGAACATAAAGAACTTTGGCCCGATGTATATTCCAAGGAAGGATGACATTATAAAGATTTTTGCTCTTGAAGCAGCGGTTTATAATGTTATGCTTGAATGGGAACTAAGAAAAAAGATTACATGGGACTGGCAAAAGAACGAAGCTTATGCTGATGGCAAGCGAATAACACATCATAAGTGGGAACACAACTATTATTTCATGGCTGGTGACAACGTGATGAACTCATTAGACTCCCGACACTGGGGCGTCGTGCCAGAGGAATACATTGTAGGTGTGGTTCAGAAAGTGATTAAGAAAGATAAATGATGAATGAAAAATTAAGAATAGACATAAGCAAGGCCAAACCTTGTATATTTTTGTTTTTACAAATGTTGGCTATAGGTTTTCTGCTTTGGTTAACATTACTACCTGTGGAGGTGCGATGGGCAGATGCCAATGAAATGCTTTGCATGGGCACTCCTGTCATAGGAATTATGGGTATTATATGCATTCTCCTCAACAATGTAAAGATGAAAGTTACAATTGTGGATGGTCTTGTCATGATTTGGACTTTGTATTATGTAGGTAGAGTATGGATTGGAGCAGAATATCCTTGTGGTACAGACTGCCTGAAGGTAATGGGGATAATTCTGTTGTACTTCACCTTAAGATGTGTGCTGAATAACACCTGCTTATCTGTATGGTGGTTGGTTGTTGGTATTATTGGTTGTGGAACCTATGAGGCTGCAATAGGAATCTATCAGATGCTTACAGGTACAAGTCGTCACCATCTGTTTATTCTCACAGGTACATTCCAGAATCCCGGACCTTATTCTGCTTACCTTATGATAGCTGCAATAATGGGATTGTACGCCATCATTTTTTACAAACTGGATATTCTATATGAGATTAAGATAAAGTCGAAATATGTGTTTTGCTATTTATATAAGTTAATTAGCAAATTAAAGAACACGAAAAGCAAGGATAAAGCCTATTCGGCTATTTACTCCGTGGCAAATCTCCATAAGATTTTGAGTAGGATTGTTCTAAGTACGTTTTATTTTTTCTCTTCCCTTGTGTTACTGCCATTACTTGTTCTTCCTGCAACATGGAGTCGAGCTGCATTTGTGGGATTTGGCTTGTGTGCTCTGTGGATATACAGGAACTGGTATTGGAAGTACAGATACTTTGTATGGGGAGGTCTTGCTGCACTTGCTGTTGCCTTCTATTTCATCAAACGTGGTTCTGCAGATGGAAGGACATTGATATGGATTGCCTTATTGACATCATGGATGCATGATATATGGCTCGGAGTCGGCGTAGGAGGATTCCGAAATGCATGTACTGAAGGAATTGCTGAGATGTGGAATGCAAATCCTCAATCAGGAATATATGGTTCTGCCGGTGTTACTGATTATTCTTACAATGACTTGTTGAAAGTGCTTGTGGAACAAGGCCTAATTGGTGTCATACTATGTATAACTACGGTTGTGTTTGCTTTGGTAAGACTTTACAAGCAGTCCAAAGTTCTGTTCTTAGGCATGGTCTCATTGATAATCTTTTCCATGTTTTCATATCCATTTGAGCTTCTTCCGTACACAATCATTGCCATAATAGTTATTGCATGGAGTGAATCTGTAAATAATGCGTCATTAAGTTTGAATATTAGTAAAATAATGTGTCTCTTTTTATGTCTGATTACGATAGCCTTTAGCTGTTGCCTGAAGGAGGAAGTATCTGACCGAATAGAACAAGATAAAAATGCAAATCTTTTTGCAAGTATGCAGAATGCTGCTTTCCTGACCGACTATTATAAATTACTCCCATATGAGACAGATAACCCTCAGTATTTGTTTGACTTTGCAAAAACACTTAGTAGTGAAAAACGCTACAGGGACAGTAATGCTATATTGCGTAAGGCTACCCTTGTGAGTGCAGATCCGATATTCTACATCATTATGGGAAACAACTATCGCAATGAACAATTCTATGAGTTGGCGGAAGAGTCTTACAACAAGGCATATGCCATTATGCCGAACCGCCTCTATCCTCTGTATCAGATTATGATGATGTATGCAGATATCGGAGAACAGGCAAAAGCTTATGACATGGCAAAAGTTATCCGAAAGTCTTATGTAAAGATAGAATCGAAGGCTACTCAGCAGATGAGACAGATAGCTGATAGCATATATTATAATGGCGACATTATTCAATGTCCTGACAAGTATATAAATAACAAAATTTTTAGATAAGAAACATGAGAAAACTCTTGTATATTTATTGTCTTATGGTAATGACCTATGGAAAGGTCCATGCTCAGCAGCTTACTCTTACGAATGCCATAAGAATATCACAGGAAAACTCCTTTGACGCCAAACTGGCACAGTTTCAGTTCACTGCCGACTACTGGACTTATCGCTCCTTCCGAGCGGAATTGTTGCCGGCTGTCAATCTGAGTGGAGGACTGATGAACTTCAACCATTCAAGAGTGGAGGCACGAGATGCTGAGACAGGTAAGATAAACTATGTGGACAACAACTCTATGACCAACAACCTGATGCTCTCGGTCGATCAGCAGTTGCCATCATTGGGAGGTACGTTGTCTCTCCAGTCATATCTCAATAGGTTGGATCAGTTCAACTATGATTTGAAAACTTATAACTCACAGCCACTTCGGTTGTCTTACACCCAACCACTTCGGTCATATAATGCACTGAAATGGCAAAAGAAGATTGCACCAAAGGAATATGAACGTGCAAAGAAGGTATATCTTGAAGGTATGGAATCAGTGGCCATCCAGACCACCAATCTTTTCTTTAGTGCGATTACAGCTCAATCAAACTACAATCAGGATGTGGCTAAACTGGAAGACCTGACGCGACTTTATGATATTTCGTTGAAGAGATTCGAACTGGGTACAATCACAAAATCTGATATCCTACAGCTTGAGTTGTCAAAACTCAACGCAAAGGTCGCCGTGACGAATTCACGTATACAGATGGATAATTCTCTGTTCAGCCTATTTTCCTACATGGGAGTCAGGGATTATCAGCAAGTGAGACTGATTCCTCCATCTAATGTGACGGACATTACGGTGACTGAGAATGACATTCTCTCGAAGGCATTGGAGAACTCATCTCATCAAATCAGTCAGGATCTGACCCTTCTGGCTGCTAAGCAGAATTTGGCCTCGGCTAAATCGGCTAAAGGCATACAGTTGCAGTTGAACGGTGAAATTGGTTTTAACCAAACAGCCGACAATTTCTCGTCAGCCTACAGTCATCTTCGTGACAATGAGATAGTGGGGCTTACACTGGCCATGCCGATCTTTGATTGGGGTGTTAAGAAAGGCCGTGTAAAGGTGGCGCAGTCCAAACTAGAACTGGCCAAGACGCAGATAGAACGTGCCGAGGAAGAATATGTGCAAAACATACGTCAGCAGGCATTGCAGTTCAGTTTCCAGGCTGAACAGTGCCGCACCTCAATGCGAGCTCAGGATATTTCTAAGGAACGCTATGAAATAACTAAGAAACGATTTGAAACCGGAACCGTGAGCGTAACGGAACTGAATACAGCCATGCAGGAACAGGAGACGGCCAAACTACAGTATATTGGTCAGTTGCAATTGTACTGGTCTTACTATTATACACTTCGCAAAGCAACTCTATATGACTGGGTGGATAGAAGAAACCTCACGGCAGACTTTGATAAAATTGTAAAAAGAAAATTCTAAAATATGAAAACATCAATCCTATATACATCGCTGATAATTCTCAGCATGCTGACATCGTGCAAGAACAATAAGAACGCGGAAGAGAAGACGGACATGGGAAAAGCTGAAGCGGCTCCGACAGAAATCTATGTGGATACTATTATCCTGAACCCGCAGACGTTTCACCAGCAGTTGATTTGCAACGGACGGTTAAAGGCAATAGCAAAGAGCGAACTATCATTTTCAAATGGCGGAACGGTAGTGGCTGTACATGTACACAATGGTGACATGGTGCAGAAAGGAGAGGTGATAGCCGAGACAGACCGTCAGAGCTTGGTGCTTGAAGAGGAACGTGCTCAACGTGACTTGGAACGTGCAAGAGTGGAACTCTCTGACAAACTCATCGGACTGGGATATGATGGTATGGATGATAATGTACCTGCCGATGTGATGCACCGAGCAAAGGTGACATCAGGATATTTCTCTTCACAATATGCGTTGGAGTTGGCTCAGAAGCGTCTGCAGGAGTGTAGTCTCAAAGCTCCGTTCAGTGGACGAATAGCTGACTTGACAGGTAACCGTTTTCAGCGTATGGACAAGGTCTGTACACTGATTAACGACAGCTATTTTGATGTTGAATTCAGTGTGATGGAAGCTGAACTGAAGAATATACAGAAGGGACAGCACGTGATGGTGAGTCCGTTTGCTAATGATGCCATCCCAGCGAGCGGTGAGGTGGTGAACATCAATCCTACAGTCAGCGAAAAGGGACTGATTCTCGTGAAGGCCAGAATCAAGAATGACTCAGACAAACTGATAGACGGTATGAACGTGAAGGTCATCATAGAAAATGAAGTGTATGACTCGTTTGTGGTTCCGAAGGATGCTGTAGTGGAACGAGATGGTTATCATGTGGCATTTATCTATAAAAACGGTGAAGCTGTATGGACTTACGTGGATATTGCCCACAGTAATCTGAACAGTCATTCCATCAGGGGATGTGCCGTAAAGGAAACTGAATTACATAAGGGAGATGTCATCATTACATCGGGTAACCAGAATCTGGCAGACGGAACTAAAGTGAAAATCATAGCAAATAGTGAAGAATGATAAAATATATCATACATAGACCGATAGCGGTGACGATGATCATTGTGGCCGTTGTCGTCATAGGTGTTGTTTCCATCACTGGACTGCCTGTGTCGTTGATGCCAGACGTGGACATCCCTCAAATCACGGTTAAGGTGGAGATGCCCGGTTCTTCCGTGCAGGAGGTTGAGCAGCAGGCCATCGAACCGCTTCGCAACCAACTGTCGCAGGTGACAGGACTGAAGAGTCTGACTAGTGATGCCAGAGCCGACGGTGGAAGTATTCTTCTTAGGTTTTCACCTGGTAGTGATGTCGATCTTCTTTTTATTGATGTCAACGAAAAGATAGATATGTCCATGCCGAGAATGCCAAAGGAGATGAACCGTCCGAAAGTGGTGAAAGCCAGTGCGACGGACATCCCGGCCTTTTATCTGGACATAGCCTTCAAGGATGAGAAAAAGGGAGGTGATGCTGATAACCGATTTGCAGGTCTGAGTGAATTTGCCCGCAACGTGGTGATAAAACGCATTGAACAGTTACCTCCTACGGCTATGGTCGATATCAGCGGTACAACCACATCGGAGATAACTTGTATTCCCAATGTTGGTGTTATGGCTGCAATGGGCATCTCGGAGGATGATATTCAACGCGCCATCAGTGACAACAACATTCAATTGTCTGCATTGACTATTGCTGACGGTATTTATCGATATAATATCCACTTTGACAGTCAGATTCTCACCATTGACGACATAAGGAACATATATATTCGTCATGAGGGACGACTGTTTCAGTTAAAGGACTTATGTAAGATTGAAGAACGCCCTGCTGTCAGAAATGGAATAGTACGCCATGACGGACGCAACTGTGTGTCTATGGCTGTCATCAAACAGAGTGACGCCAGAATGGATGACCTGAAAGATGCGGTGAGCGGTGTAATCAATGATTTTGAACAGGCTTATCCGGAGATGGAATTCAGTATCACCCGTGATCAAACTGAGTTGCTTTCGTATTCAATCAACAACCTTGAATGGAACCTCTTGGCTGCAGCTTTCTTTACATTTCTTATACTACTGCTGTTCATGCGCAGATGGAAACTGGCAATTCTTGTGGCTCTGTCCATTCCGCTGTCGCTAATTACCACTTTCATTTGCTTCTATGTCATAGGTATCTCACTCAACATAATCTCATTGTCGGGACTGATACTAGGTGTGGGTATGATTGTGGACAACTCAATCATCGTGATAGACAACATCCTGCAGAAATGGAGAGGAGGCATGCCTTTGACTGATGCTATTGACAAGGGAACGGGCGAGGTGTTTACGGCAATGCTAAGTTCGGTACTCACCACCTGTATTGTATTCATTCCGCTGATATTCATGAGCGGTATAGCCGGCTCGTTGTTTTATGACCAGTCGATGGGTATCACTATCTCTTTGTTCTCATCACTGGCAGTAGCTATGCTGGTATTGCCCGTTTATTTCAAACTGAACTATAGACATGCGACCGTAGCTCCTGAAGACAAGGCAAAGAATGAGAATACTAGACTTTTAAGAGGCTATGAACGAGTGTTCCATTGGGTGATGAAGCATTCAAAAACGTGTATAGTCATCTTCATTCTCATTATACCTGTAACAGTTCTAATATTTTTTTTGATAGATAAACAGACGCTACCTGATATTGATTATTCAGACGGTATGATGAAGGTAGATTGGAACAGTGGAATATCAGCACAGGAGAATGACAGCAGAATCAATGATATCCTGACTCAACAAAAGAACGTGGAAACCTACACATCATTGGTGGGAACACAGGATTATCTGTTGTCGCATACTCCGGATATTACACCATCGGAGGCATTGATATATATGAAGTGTGAATCACCATCTGAACTTAGAAAAGCTATTGATAACATTTCCGGTGAAATAGGACGACGCTATCCTGAGGCAACAGTGAAATCGGAACCATCGAGCAATTTGCTTAATATGGTGTTCTCATCGGATGAACCGGATTTGATGATTATGCTTAGGGATGGCGACGGACGCAGACCAAAGGTGGAAGTGGCCAAGGCTTTTACAGACACTTTGAAACGACACTTTCCACAGGTGATAATACCTGCCGTTGTGACGGAGGAAAACCTACAGATGGTGGCAGATGTTGAGAAAATGAGTTTTTATCATGTCAGCTATGGTGCACTTTCCAGACGATTGAAGGAACTGGTGGGCAGAAATGATGTGCTGAGTATAAACCGAGGCGTGAGCAATGTTCCCGTTTTGTTGGGTGCCAACAATGACAATCGCAGTGTGCTCATGCAGAGTAGTGTGATATCGGACGAAGGAAACGAGATACCATTGAGCTATATCATCACAGAGAGAATGGTTGATGACTACAAGCATCTGTATGGCAATGACGCCGGTCAATTCTATCCTGTGAATATCTATGCTTCATCAAGTGATGTGGAGCGGATTTTAGACTTTGTGACGGATTATGACCGCAAACACGAAAAGGTTAATGTAAGCATGGATGGTGCGTATTTCTCAGGACAAAAACTTGTAGGTCAACTTGTAGGCATCTTGGTCATTTCACTCCTGTTGCTCTTCTTTATTCTGGCAGCTCAGTTTGAAAGTCTGGTGCAGCCAACTATCATTTTGTCCGAAATGATAATTGACGTGTTCTTTGTAATTCTCTGTCTATGGGCGATGGGGGAGACGCTCAACATAATGTCGATGATAGGCTTGATTGTTATGGGAGGTATTGTAATCAATGACTCCATTCTGAAGATTGATACGATTAATAGTCGTAGAAAAGCAGGTATGCCACTAATCAAAGCAATCTTGACTGCAGGACATGAACGATTGTTGCCTATAGTTATGACATCACTGACCACTATTTTTGCCTCGCTGCCATTCCTTTCGAAAGGCAGTATAGGTGATGACATGCAGTACCCTTTGTCACTGACCATCATCATCGGTATGACCATAGGAACTGCTGTGAGTATGTTCTTTGTGCCTATGGTTTACTATATTATTTACCGTAACAGAAAATGAAGTACTCCAATTTTACAATCATAATGACGATGGTGGTTCTGATGGTTATCGGAGCCGCTGTGATGCCTATGCTGAAAGTGGGTACGGAACCTATGGAACGGCAAGGAAAAACTCTATCCATTAATTTTGACTGGCCCGGGGTGTCAGCCAAAGTGGTGGAGCAGAACGTGACATCACCAATCGAAGGAATCGTTACATCAGTGAAGGGTATTGAAAGTGTCTCGTCAGACTCATATTTCGGAAGGAGCGAGATTCGTGTACAATTGAAGCCTGAAGCTGATGTCTCATCGATTAGATTTGAAATATCATCCCTGCTCAGGCAGACATACAGTCGTTTGCCACAAGGTGTCGGTTATCCTTCACTGTCGGGAGGTGAGGTGATAACGGGATCTTCTTCGCATAATGAGAACAAACAGCTGCTCTTGTATATGATCCATGCGGATTTACAGCCAGACCAGATAAAAAATTATGTTGATCAACAGATAGCCCGACCTTTGGAACGGGTTTCCGGCGTATCGAAGGTGGAAGTCAACGGCACCACCGGCCGTTACATCGAGATGTGTTATGATCCTACCAAACTAGCTGCATGCGGTTTGACAGGCTATAACATCGCGGAAGCTATTCAAAACTTCATTGGCCGTGACGAGATTATCGGAAAAATCTGGCAGCAAAAGCCATCCGGAACGATGGAAAGTATGGCACTGCGTCTGGCAACGGCTGAATTCTCTAAATCATTGGAAAATATGCCAATAGCCAACGCCGAAGGTAAGATTTTCTATCTGAATGACTTGGCAACATATCATTACAAGGACTACGAACCATGGTCTTACTATCGCGTGAACGGAATGAACACCATATACCTAAGTATTCATGTTCCGGCGGATGCTGACATGATATCTCTATCGGACAAAGTGCAGGAAGAGATGGAGTCTATCAAAGCGAATATGGGAAAAGGTGTGTATGTGGAACTTTATCATGACGAAGCGAAGACACAACGAGAAGAGCTGTTTAAACTGGTGAGCAGAACACTGCTGTCGCTGATTTTGTTGCTGTTGTTCGTATGGCTCAGCAACCGTAACTTGAAATATCTGTTTATCATTTCTGTAGCATTAGCTGCCAATTTGCTTATTTCAGCCATTGCTTATTGGATGTTTGGCATTCAACTGCACATTTATTCCTTGGCTGGTATCACTGTTTCGTTGGGACTAATTATCGATTCGACCATAGTAATGGCCGACCACTACAGCTATTACCGAAATCGTAAGGCATTTTTAGCTATTTTGGCAGCCCTGCTTACAACCATCGGTGCGCTGATTGTAATTTTCTTCCTTCCGAAAAATCTGCAGGACAATCTCTATGACTTTTCATGGATTGTCATCATAAACCTGACCATATCCCTGCTTGTGGCCTATTTCTTTGTTCCTTCGCTTGTAGAGACCATGCATTATAACAGTCATAATGAATCTCTCAGACATATCAGAGGAGTGGTGAAATGGAACCGTTTTTATAGTGGTTATCTTAATTTCACCAGTCGCCATAGGTGGATTTATATAATCTTGGTGATAGTAGCTTTTGGTATACCGTTTCATGCATTGCCGAAAGGGTTGGGAGAGAATGATTTCTACTATGATAAAGGAAGCAGAAGCGAACAGAAATGGTATGAAACTCTCTACAATAAGACATTGGGTAGTGATTTCTTCCAAAGTACGCTGAAGGAACCTTTGTCGAAGGTGTTTGGTGGAACAATGCGATTGTTTGCCCAGTCGCTGAATGAGGGTAATTCCCGCGAGGAAGAGAAAGACATGGTTCTTAACATCCGAGCACAGATGCCATTGGGAGGAACATCCACCCAACTTAATGAGAAAATGAAAATCCTGGAAGAATTTCTTAAGACCTTCAAGGAAATAAAGACCTTCACCACACGTATCAATGGCGGAAGGGGGTCTGTGGAGGTTGTTTTTAAGAAGGAATATGCACAGACGGGATTTCCTTATCAGCTGGAAAATAAAGTGATTGGTAAGGTTATCAGCATAGGTGGAGCGGACTGGAGCACATATGGCGTGAGTCAGCGTGGATTCAGCAATTCCCTTAACCTACAATACAGAAATAACAACATTACTATATCAGGATTCAATTATGCTCGTTTAAACCGACTGGCAGAGGACATCGCTGACTATATGAGAGCCAACAATCGCGTTCAGGACTTGTTGATTGAAACGCCTGGACAGCAAAGATTAGAAGACGAGTTCCACATGAGATATTCACAGGATCGCTTCAGTCTGTATGGAACTTCTGCAGGTAGCGTGCATGGAACTCTGTCAGGTATGCTGAATGGAAACAGGGCAGGTGTATATCATGATAGATATGTGTCATCAGAAATAGTACTGAAGCCATTGACCTACGACTCCTTCGATCTATGGAATCTGAATAATGCGGCAATACAGGTCAGAGACGCAAGCTTGATGTTGCCTGACCTTATGAAGATTGAACGTAGGACTGCCAAAAACAGTATTCATCGTGAGAATCAGGAATACGTACTAAACATCGCGTGTAACGTGTTGGGTAGTTACAACTACCCGTTCAAATACATCGACGAGGTGATGGAACATTTCAGAAAGACACTACCGGTGGGATATAAATGTTCAACTCCTTCTTTCTCCATGAGCGAAGAAGAAGCAACAAAATACGGGCTTATTGCGCTGATTGTTGTCATCATCTTCTTTCTCTGCGCCATTCTGTTTGAGTCATTAAGGGCTACAGTCGTGATTATTTCTATTATTCCTGTGACACTGATCGGAACGTTCCTCACCTTCTATTTCACGGGAGCAGAATTCGGAGCTGGAGGATTCGCTTCGCTTGTACTTCTTTGCGGTATCACGGTGAATTCGGGAATCTATATTCTCAATCAATACAATATCATCCGTCGTTCCACTGCAAATACCGACTTTATACGACTGTATGTGAAAGCCTACAACCACAAGATTATTCCAGTTTTTCTTACTGTGGCTTCCACGATAATGGGCCTCATTCCGTTCTTCTTCGGTGGCAAGGAAGAACCTTTCTGGTTCTCATTTGCAACTGGTGTGACTGGTGGACTGACACTCTCCCTCGTTGCAATAATATTCGTTATGCCGATATTCATGAGATTTAAGAGGAAGAGACAATAATAGAATTATGGCTGAACATTAAAATGTGAGGTGAAATAACGTTTTTATCAAGTGGTGCAATTGTGGTGCAAATTTAAGAAGAAAAGCCTGTAAATACTTGATTTACAGGCTTGTTTCTTTGTGAAAAGTACCCAGACCCGGGGTCGAACCGGGATGGAAGTGAATCCACTGGTGTTTGAGACCAGCGCGTCTACCGATTCCGCCATCTGGGCATCTTGTTTTTCGTTAAATGCGGTGCAAAGATAGGCGTTTTTTTTATATCCGCAATACTTTTCCTAAAAAAAAGGAAATAGAAGAAAAACCATGCATGATAATTTATCATATATAAAAATATACAGTACCTTAGCAGAAACTTTTTAATATAATCGATATGGCTACAAATAAGGACAACTTTTGTGTGATAATGGGGGGCGGAATCGGAAGTCGTTTCTGGCCTTTCAGCCGCAAAACTCTCCCCAAACAGTTCTTGGATTTTTTTGGAACCGGAAGGTCATTGCTACAGCAAACTTTCGACCGCTTCAACAAACTGATTCCGACAGAAAACATACTTGTTGTTACAAACGATTTATATGCTGACCTTGTAAAGCAACAATTGCCCGAATTGACATCGGGACAGATTCTGCTGGAACCTACAAGAAGAAATACCGCTCCGTGCATTGCCTGGGCTGCATACCACATTCAGGCTCTCAATCCGAATGCAAACATTGTCGTGGCTCCATCTGATCATCTGATTCTTAAGGAAAGTGAATTTCTTTCCGCCATTGAAAAAGGATTGGAATTTGTATCGCAATCAGAGAAATTGCTGACGCTTGGCATTAAGCCCAACCGTCCCGAAACGGGATATGGATACATCCAGATAGCAGAACAAGCCGGAGATAATTTCTATAAAGTGAAAACCTTTACCGAGAAGCCCGAGCTGGAACTGGCCAAGGTCTTCGTTGAAAGTGGGGAATTTTATTGGAACTCAGGGCTGTTTATGTGGAATGTAAAGTCTATCATTAAAGCGGTGGGTACACTCCTACCTGAGATTTCATCCAAGTTGGAACCGGGGAAAGAGGTGTATTGCACGCCAAAAGAAAAAGCTTTTATTGATGAGAACTTCCCTGCATGCCCCAATGTATCCGTAGACTTTGGCATTATGGAGAAAGCAGAAAACGTATACGTGTCTTTGGGAGATTTCGGATGGTCGGACTTGGGTACCTGGGGATCGCTTTACGATCTCTCGCCAAAGGATGAAGAAGGCAATGTGGCCTTGAAGT
>CALNBT010000247.1 GCA_937874345.1 uncultured Prevotella sp. | reverse complement strand
GCCAAGAATGATGCAAAGACAACCAAGACTACAACTCAAGATACAAAGAAAAAGAAACTGCCCGAACCCAAGGTCATAGACTTTGGCGACGAGTATTATGACTTAGAAGGATTTTAGTGTGATGAGCAACGGACGATTACTATGGGTCGATGATGAGATAGAACTCCTGAAGGGACACATCATCTTCCTCGAAAAAAAAGGATACGAGGTGACGACTGTTACCAACGGGTCAGACGCCATCGAACAATGTCAGAAACAAACCTTTGATTTGATATTGCTCGACGAGATGATGCCGGGTCTGACTGGCCTCGAAACGCTGCAGACGATTAAGGAAATGAGTCCTGCAACGCCTGTGGTGATGGTGACAAAGAGTGAAGAAGAGAATATCATGGATCAGGCCATCGGCTCAAAGATAGCCGACTACCTTATCAAGCCAGTTAATCCTAACCAGATATTACTGACACTCAAGAAAAATATCCATCGAAAAGAAATCGTTTCTGAAGTCACACAACTGGGTTATCAGCAAAGCTTTCAGGACATCGCTCTACAGATATCCAATGCCAAGGTACTGGACGACTGGATGAATGTATACAAACGTTTGGTGCACTGGGAACTTGAACTTGACTCAGCCGACAGCCACATGAGCGAGATGTTGCAGATGCAAAAGGAAGAAGCAAACCTAGGGTTTTGTAAGTACACCAAGCAACACTATCTGGAATGGATTTCCACATCGTCGACCGAAAGGCCACTGATGAGTCCGGCCATCTTCAAAAACACAGTCTTTCCTTTGCTCGACAAGGGCGAAAAAGTCTTCTTCATTGTCATCGACAACTTCAGATTCGACCAATGGAGAGTGCTGGCAAAGGAAATCGGTGACCTGTTCGAGATTGAAGAAAACATGTACACGAGCATCTTGCCCACTGCCACCCAATATGCCCGCAACGCTATCTTCAGCGGACTGATGCCGAACAAAATAGCAGAGATGTTCCCCGAACTGTGGGTTGATGAAGACGAAGAAGATGGAAAGAACCTGAATGAAGCCCCCTTGATACAGACTCAGATAGACCGTTTCCGCCGTCACGATGTCTTCAGCTACAACAAGATCAACGAATCAAGTGCCGCTGAAAAATTCTTCGACAAGCTGAACGAACTGAAACGTAACGACCTTAACGTTCTGGTCATCAATTTCATTGACATGCTGTCACATGCACGAACAGAATCGAAGATGGTACACGAACTGGCCAACAACGAGTCGGCTTATCGAAGCATTACCAAGAGTTGGTTTCGCTATTCGATGATTTCAGA
>CALNBT010000246.1 GCA_937874345.1 uncultured Prevotella sp. | reverse complement strand
TGCACCCTTTTGCCATTCAATATGCACTCTTTTGCCAGGCTTTCAACACAAGCAAAGATGCCTGGACAATGAACAGCCTGAAAAAAAAGCGTGCCCATTATTCTATTTGACCATAGCGTCTCAACAAAGTTTGCTTGTCTTCCAGTGCCTTTTTAAAAAAGGTCTGGTATTCTGCTGAATCGGGATTGAACGGACGGTGCGACAGAGCTTTTTTAATGGGGAGCCATTCCTCCACAAAGCGCTTGGCGGCATCACTGAAGAACACTTCCGAAAAACGTTGCTCAATGTAACTGACCGCTTGAGGGGTAGGATGCAACATGTCTTCTTGGTAGAACCGATAGTCGCGCAATTCATCGTTCACAATCTCATACGCGGGGAAATAAGTCACCACATCCGGATACAGACCAACCAAGCGATCGGCAGCCAACAACAATGTAGCTTTTGACAACTGACTGCCATGAAAGCCGTATTTAGCATAACGGATGGGGCTGATGGTGACTATTACCTTCACCTCAGGGTTGCGACTGTACAAGATATCTACGGCCTTGGCAAGATAAGCCGCGCACGATTCTACAGACAATTTTTCTTCCCTAAACAACGATTGTGGCCTTTTCTGGCAGTTGTCAACAATCTCGTTTGTTTCTTTCAAGATATAAACATGGTTCGTGCCAAGGGTCAGAATGGCCACTCGAGGCGCCTCATCCGACCGTTGGATGGTATGAAGTACACTCGCAGGATTGTACATAACCCCATAAGGATTGACGACAGCCCTGAACAGATTGTCCTTGAATCGCTGCCCCATACTGTCGGCAAAGCACGATCCCACAAACAACATCTGCTCAAATGGGTCTATGTGAAACGAGGACGGTTCTATCTGTACGGCAGTTGAAAATTTCATCTTTTACTTGTTCATTTCTAATTTGTCGACCATTGACATCCAAACGGATGAAACACTCGACGGGAAAATCAACTGCTAATTTAATGATTTTTTTGTTGTCATTACTTGCCACACATGCTATTTTTGCATATATTTACCACCGATTTTCTATTTATTAACTGTCATTACCTATCATGGCAAATCATTCTATCCTACTTAACTGGAAAAACAAGCTGTCAGATATCCTTATCCGATTTCAACTAACGGTAGTCTTTGCCGTGTTGTCGTGCCTATCATTGATGTATCTCAATCACCTATTAAGGCATGGTGTCGAGATGCAAGGAACCACTTTCTTTCTAATGCTCTATCCATTGTCTGCCATGGTACTGTCACTGATGCTGCAGCTGTGGACCGAAGATATGCCCAACCATAGTAAAGGATGGATTATACAAGGATGTTTCCATCTTTTTTGGCTTGCATTATGCATATTTTGGGCTACCCAATATCCGCTCAGTCACGGCCAAAGTATCGCTGTCGGCGTGAGCATCTTCGCCATGCTGACAGGATGGGTCACATTACCTTTTATCCGACAGGATAATGATCTGCCAGCCATAAACTTCCTGATCAAGGTGAAAATCAGTGCCATCATCGCATCATTAACATCATTGGTCTTGTTTTTGGGATTGCTTTTGCTGATGCAATCGTTCCGTTTTCTGTTCGGAATGAAAATAAATGACCCTTATTTAGCAGACACTGCCATCTTCTCTTTTTCACTGATTGCGCCACTTCTGGTGTTGGTTCAACTGCCAAAAGGTGAAAGAAAGTATTCTCATGACAATTGGCTGCAACACAAATTGGGGAACAGTATCATTCATTTTCTGTTGATTCCATTGCACTTTGCCTATTTGTTTACATTATATATTTATGCTGTCAAAATTCTTGTTACCTGGCAGTTGCCCGACGGATGGGTATCGTGGCTAGTATCGGTATTAATGCTATTAACGGTTGTGATTATCGGCTTGCTTTATCCGGTAAACAGTGTTCCGAATGCAAAGAAATTCGATCGGCTATTGGTTCGCTATCTGCCTGTTGTCGTAATGCCCCTGTTGGTGTTGATGACCATCGGCCTTGTGCGCCGTTTCAACGACTATGGTGTAACCATTTCACGTCTGTATCTGTTGCTTTTTAATGTATGGTGTTATGCCGTTTGCATCGGATTGATTGTTTGCCGATCGCGTAAGGTGATGTGGATTGCCACATCTTTTGCCGTTATCTTGTTGGCAGTATCACTGTTCCCAGTCAACATTACAAGTTTTACCAAGCAGCAATTGAAGAAAAATGTGCGCGAATTGCTAGCAGAATCTCGTATGACAAAGTTGCCAATGGACCAAACAACTTACAGCAAACTATTGCAAACAGCAGGTTATGCGACGGCAAAACAGATTGACAGTAAGATAGAATACCTACGTAATGAATTCAAGAAAGAAAGCACTACAGGCTTTTTGAAAGAAGATGTAAATACCTACGGCTATCGACTGGATGCACTATTCCGTACAACCAAGAAAGAAATGAAAGGATTGCCCATGATTGAACCAGAGATCAACGGAGGAAACAGTGATTCACAAGCCCTCATCCCAATTCCTCAGGGATACCGATCCGGAGTGTTGGTCAATGAATATAATGGTCAAGATGAATTCAAGATAGAAGGAAATCAACTCACTTTCAGCACATCCTATGTAGAAAACAATCATGAAATAAAAAACACTTTCGTAGTATCCATCAGTCAGTTAAAACAGATGGGCAATACAAAGAAGAATGCATATTTGGTCATGAAAAACGATAAAGCGCAACTCGTGATTACGAATTTTACGTTGATCAATGAAGCTGATCGCAGACAATTTTCTTTTAACGGTGTGCTGTTTATTAAATAACAAACATCATTTTTAGCATGAATACAAAACAAAAGGCTCGGAAAAAAATTGATTTTTCCGAGCCATTTTGTTGAAATACTACTTCAAGTATTGGTGGTAAATCTTAGCAATCTTATCATATCCTTTGGCATTTGGATGCAGGCCATCTGCAAAAAGACTCTCGTCAATCTTTCCACTTCCATCTTTCAACAGCAATTGAGAGGAGACATCGACCAGCGAGATCTTAGAATCGGTTGCCAACTTCTTATCCAAAAGCTGATTGATTTCCGCAACACGGTCTTCCATATTCCTACGCGGGAAGATCTTTACGACATGGATTTGAGCCTGAGGCTGCCGCTCTCTCAGCAGTTGAACCAAACCAACGATGCCTTCAACGATCTCTTCATTGGTATTGATACCGATATTATTGGTTCCAATCATCAGGAAGATGTGCTTGGCCTGGCAGCCATCTATTTCGCCATGCAACAGTCGCCAATAAACGTTCTCAATACGATCCCATCCGAATCCCATGTTCGTTGCAACATGGCCTTTAAAGAGTTTCTTCCAGGAATCCTGTCCACGCGCAATCTTTTCGAGAGGTTCCCCACCCCAGTAATGTGTGATGGAGTTACCAATGAGCAAGACATCTGGATTTGATTTGTTATTTCTCGTCAATACTTCATCGTGGCGATTGGTCCATACATAAGTTCCATCGCGACGTTGTTGTATCGGCGTAAATTTGTTATTTTCAGGCCATCTGAAGATAGATTGTATTTTTTTGACATACGCATTAGCATAACATTCCATACCAATATCGTTGGGATGGATGCCATCAATCTGGCCTTCGGGCAACATTCCGATTTCATTTTCAGAAAGATAATACAAGTCTTTATAGCCCAAACGGGTTAGTTCTTCGTATGCTTTGTGCAATTCTGCATTGCATTTTTCATACAACTGCTCATTAGATGGGTTGGTAACACGGTTCATGTTTCCAGCATTTTCAACCAGCAGAATCGGCACATTTCGCTTTGAACGCAGCATTTTCACACCATCAATGGTACGGGTATATATTTCTTTTAGCAACGGACCCATATTCGGTATGCAGTCAATGATATACATTCGTGCATCGATTTCAGACAGTAACGAAAACATTTCCTTTTCTAATTTCCCGTTTCCAGAGAAACCAAGGTTTATCATTGGGTACTGCGTCTTGCGCTGTACGATATTGGTCCACGCCATGGCCGGCCGTGAGGCAGAAGCTCCTTGTGTGATAGAGGTACCATAGGCAACAATAGGCTTGTCGACATCAGGCTGTGAAAACGTAAAAGATGCGCCTTGAGGAACACCGATGGATAGCGTTTCTACCGTATTATACAAAGGTAAGAACAACTGATATTCATTTCCCCTGATGGTATCCTGGTATTGAAGGTTCTGATAGTGATAGGTAACAGTCTGCTTATCGATGCCAGCATTTCCAAAACACGAACACCAGTTCTGCTGTCCATTTAAATCCATTGCATAAAGATCAATGCCACTATGAGCAATACTTACCAGGTTAAAAAACGACTTATCGATATTCGCAACATTGTATTTGACCGTGATTTCTTTGGCATTGGTCACAAATTTGATGTACATCCCGGCACTATTCAGCGACAAATCGTATAGTGGTTTACGCAAATTTGGCTTTGCCCGCTCTGGCAATCGGTGATATGTTTTTCCTATTTCATCATTCCAACCACGACCCATCACTTGTGGATGATCAGCATTCATCGGATCATACCAGATGGTCTGAGCATGTGTTATATTAAAATAGGTTAGTACACAGAACAGTACCAGAAATATTTTCTTCATGTATGGATTGTATTTATCTATTTTCTGTTCAGGTGAGATGATTTCCTCCAGTTATCAATAGTGTTACCCTATTCTATCTATCACCAATTATTGGCGACTGCTTTTCTGCTTCTTGAATTCGATAAAGGCCACGAGCAGTACCAACACAACGAGCAATGCGAATGCTGCATAGGCAATACTCTCAGTGATATCGACCGACTTAGGGAAGAAACTTAGAACTACTTCATGCTTACCAGGCTTGACATTGATTGCCCGAAGGATGTAGTTTACCCTACCGACCTCAACCGATTGACCATCGACTTTTGCCGTCCATCCCGGATAGTAGACTTCAGAAAAGACGACAACACCACCCTTATTCGACTCAACTTCGTAAGTCAATTGGTTCGGTTGATATGTTTTAAGGGTCACCAGCGAGGTGTTATCCTGCACAACGGCTTGCCCCAGCTGTTTCAGAAACTTCTTGTCGGCAACGGCTTCATCACGAAGTTTCAGCTTACCCACCTGAGCAATCTCTTCGTTGGCATTGTCTACATAGGTCAACTTATCGACAAACCATGCGTTACCAAAAGCATATGGATTCTTCAATGGAACAGTCTGACCGCCTTGGAGTGGCATAATAAAGAATTTGGTGTTCAGCATGTTCAAGATTGGACAGATGCTATCCCCATTCAATTTGGTCATATCACCTTGTGCCTTAACCACAGCTGTCATCAATTTCGACATCTCCGGAGCGATGTATGTATCGATCATGTCCTGGTAACGGCGCAACTTTGCAGGATGATATCCACCAATGCTCTTGTGGAAATAGCTTGTCTCATTTTCGTTAAACGTGCTTGTTGACAAATTCAATACTCTGTAATCCAGTTCTTTCGTCTGTAGAATCTGCTTGTCGGTCGTAGACATTTCAAGTGGAGTTTCGCGAACACTCTTCTCAACAAACATGTCATCGTTGAGATAACGTTTATTGATCTGCCACATGTCGATGAGACATAACAGCGTAACGGCGCCGATCATCCACGAAGTATTCAGTTTTTTTGTCTTATACAACAATAGTATCAGCGTGCCGATAGCAATAACAAAGAAAGAGCGCCAGCAGTCGGCCGTGAAGATTGCCTGACGCATTTCGCGCAAGTTCGGCAGCAATCGGTTAAGGTATTCGGCTGGAATATTCTTCATGGCTGCCATCTCCTGGCTTGAAATAAAATCAGAGAAGAACAGCGAGGGCATCAATGCAAACAAAAGACAGAACCCTGCTGTAAGCCCAAAGCTGACATAAACAAATTTCAGTTTCTTATTCAGAATGTCTGGCTCGTCCACGATACGTTTCAAAGTCATGATGGCCAGGAGCGGAATCGTAAACTCGGCGATAACCAATATGGAGGATACCGTTCTGAACTTGCTGTACATCGGGACATGATCGATAAAGAAATCGGTAAACGGCATAAAGTTCTTTCCCCAAGAAAGAAGGATAGATAGAACGGTTGCAGACAGCAAAGCCCATTTCATAGGTCCCTTCACGATAAACAGACCTAAGATAAACAGCATCAATACAAAAGCACCTACATACACAGGTCCGCTGGTTCCGGGTTGTTCACCCCAGTATTGTCCTAGCTGTTGGTAAATCTCCATCAAGCTGGGATCGGCCTTTTTCATGGCTGTCTGATTCATCGACAATGGAACAGACGCTCCACCTTTGACATTAGGTACCAGCAAGGTCCACGTTTCTCCGATGCCATAACTCCATTGTGTAATGTAGTCGCGGTCAAGTCCATTATTGGTCTGGTTAGCCGATTGGGCCTTCACCAGTTCGCTTTTTCCACGCATCGATTCCTGTCCATACTCCCAAGTATGATATAAATTGCTGATGTTGATACTGACACCTATCAGGGCTGCAGCAGCACAAACGGCAGTAGCCTTTCCAAAACGAGCCAGCTGTTTCTCGCGAATGGCTTCCACGAGATAAGCAATGATCATGAACAGGATGATGAATAGATAGTAATAGGTCATCTGAACATGGTTGGCTTTTATCTCGAAGGCCGTGAAGATGGCCGTCAATAGGAATCCCCACAGATATTTCCCTCGATAGGCCAGCACCACACCCGCTATCATTGGGGGCAGATAAGCCAATGCCATCACCTTCCAGATATGTCCTGCCGCGATGATGATAAAGAAATAACTGGAGAAAGCCCAGATGATGGAACCCAGTGCAGCCAGTTCCTGTCGATAGTTGAATGCGCGCAGCATGATGTAGAAACCCAAGAGAAAGGCAAATACATACCATACATTCTCAGGCAGCCATAGATGATATGCATTCATTACTTGCGATAAGGCATCGGTACTTTTGTACGATGGAGAAATCTGATAGGTAGGCATACCACCGAAAATGGAATTGGTCCATCGGGAAATCTCACCCGTCTGTTCACGGTAAACCGAGGCTTCATGTCCCATTCCGCGCCCTGCCGAACTATCATGTTGATATAAGATACGCCCTTGTAAGTCTGCAGGCATGAAGTATGCAAACGAAAGGAAGATAAATAACACAATGGCGGCAAGGTCCAACCAATATTGTTTCAAAGTTTTCATGATTGTGAAAAACGATTAGAATTGACTGCTAAGATGATGCATTTCACCTCCCAAAATCATACAGATTGTTTGCTAAAAGGTGCATATTATCATCTGCAAAGATAGTAAAACTTTGCTGCTGAATCGAAAGTTCAGTCAGTTTTTAGTAACTTTGTCCCAAAATAGAATTGTGAAGTTATGAAAATCGGTATTATCGTTGCGATGGAAAAGGAGCAAGCCCAGCTCAAGACGCTGTTTGACGACAGCCATGAAGAGCAAATCGGGGCGAAAATCTTCACTCTGGGACACATCGGACAAGACGAAATCGTGATGCAGCAATGTGGAATTGGAAAAGTAAATTCTGCCATAGGAACAGTTGAGATGATCAACAACTACCATCCCGAACTAATCGTTTCTTCGGGTGTTGCAGGAGGAGCAGACGTATCTTTAAACCCAACCGATGTGGTAGTGAGTACAGGATGCACTTATCACGATGCCTATTGTGGAGCAGAATGCGAGTTGGGCCAGATCATCGGGCTGCCCGCCATATATGAATCACCCACCGATTTGGTTGAAAAAGCGCTGTCTATCAACTGCGGTACAAAGATTTATAGTGGATTGATTGTCAGCGGCGAATGGTTCGTTGATCATCGGGAAAAAATGCAACAGATACTGAACAACTTCCCAAAGGCTATGGCTGTCGACATGGAAAGTTGCTCTATCGCACAGACATGTTACCTCTATAACACTCCTTTTATTTCGTTCCGCATCATCAGTGACGTTCCGTTGAAAGACGAAAAGGCTGCTCAGTACTTTGATTTCTGGAATAGAATGGCCGAAGGATCATTCCAAGTAACAAAGGCTTTTTTAGAAAAGGTATCTACAGCCTTTTCCAATGAAGGTCGTCATGAACGACAATAAATTGTAATCATCATTCATTCAAAACAAGATGCTTCTCCGTTACGATGTTGCACACGGAAGCATTATCGTTCTTTCAAACAATATCATTATGGACAAAATACCCTCTTTCACGATCAATCACAACAAATTGTTACGAGGTATCTATGTAAGCCGGAAAGATTCTGTCGGCAATCAAGTTGTCACTACCTTTGACATTCGCATGAAAGAGCCCAATCGCGAGCCGACACTGCATCAAGGGGCGATTCATACCATTGAGCATCTGGCAGCGACCTATCTGCGCAATGATGACGAATGGAAAGACAAAATCATTTACTGGGGACCGATGGGATGCCTCACGGGCAATTATCTCGTGATGAAAGGCGATCTTAAAAGCCGTGACATCGTTGACCTGATGACACGAACCTTCCGTTTTATTGCCGATTATGAAGGCGAAATTCCAGGCGCTGCTGCGAAAGACTGTGGGAACTATTTGCTGCACGACCTGCCCATGGCCAAGTACGAATCGCGCAAATACGTAGAAGAAGTCTTGGAAAAAATAGAAGAGAAAAATCTGGTTTATCCCGAATAGTATCCGTCATCCACATGCACCCAGAACCAGTACAACATCCTAAAAAGTTTGGGAAGCGGTGACAGGCTTTATCTTATGGCATAATCGAACACGTCAAATGAAGTAAAACCCATCCGCTCGAGCAACTCACGACTGTGTGTTTGATGGGCAGGTGTGTTAAAATCGGGAATCAGCGGAACGCGTATCGTAACCTTGTCTTGTGCACCTTGTGCCGCCAGCCATTGCAAATTGTCTGACACCTGTTGCCATTTTCCACCGGTATAAGCCCTATAAATATCGGCATCCGTATCTTTTACGTCCACAAAATAATGGTTCACAAACGGAAAAACACGCTTGAGATGGAATAAAGGCACCTGTAATGACGTTTCCAACGAAACGTTCCAAGCCTTATCGGCCATCTCACAAAACTCCTTGATAAACAAACTTCGCAGCAAAGGTTCGCCCCCGCCGAAGGTCACTCCGCCGCCTGTGGCCACGAAATATAGATGGTCTACCTTTACTTCTTCCAACAATTGGTGGGTGGTATAGTGTTCCCAAATGCCCGAGGGGTGCAGACAAGTGCTGTTCAGGCAATACTTGCAACGCAAGGTACACCCGTGAAAAGCCACCAAGGTTACGACTCCCGTTCCATCGATGGCCAATCGATGACGACAAAGAGCAATGAGCGGAGCTCGCCGATAACCCATATCCGAAGCCATCGCTATTGCCGTTTGAAAGACACCGGTACGTAATATCGTGTTCGCACAAGACGTCCATCTTGCTTTCCGGGTATCCATTTGGGCATCGATTGAATGACCCGCAGGGCTTCTTTGTCCAAACTCGGATCGACCGAACGCATCACTTTGGCATGGGTAATACGGCCATCTTTCTCGATAATAAACCCAACCACCACCCTACCTTGCAAACCATCGCCATGAACAACCTGAGGATAGCGAATGTTATTAGCAATAAAGGCCATCAAGGCTGCCGGTCCGCCGGGGAAAGAAGGCATCTCTTCGACCAAACCAAAGAGCTTATCGTTCAACACCATTGCATTTACCTCAACCGATTTGGGAACCATCAGCGTGTCTTCTTTCACGATGGGTGCCTGAAAGGCTGCTGTTTTCTCTGATTTCCCGGTTTGTTTCTTTTTTGTTTGAAGTGTGTCTGTCGAATCACATTTCGATGATGACGTATCCGTTAGATCATCCAATCGCATCGGCACCATACCTTTGGTTCGCGTTACATCAGGATTTTTCGTCTTTTGCTGAACCGTTTGTGCTTTCGAATCGCATGGAGTAAAGGCCAGCAAACCGGCAGATATGCCCGCCAAGACAATGGCCTTGCCGGCCGCTTTCCGCAAATCCAGTTGGTGTTCGATATACCTTACCTCGGCTTCGCAGGCCGGACAAGTACCCCGACATTCACCTTTAAACCCGCATTCAGTAACATTGTAAGGAATCGCATTGGCATCGGCCACCTGTTTACGGATTGTTTTCAGTACGCCACAAATACTTTTTCCATGATGATTCATATCTCATACCGTTAAGTTATACATATCCGAGAATCGTCAATCGGTGATTCTACACCGTCAATCAAGATATTGGGACATCACGTTTCGGTGATATTACAAAGATAGAACAAATATGCATTCGAAACAATACCCAATAGGTTATTCATAAAAATAAAGATGTAACATGCTTACTATCGCTCTTTTCACGTAGCATCATCAGGACTTTGACACATAAGAATTGAAGGTAAAAAAACAAGATCAACCAAGCACAGATACAAAATAGGCTCTTTTGTCATACAATATTGCTAAGATTGTAAGGCAAAAGAGCCTACTTTGTAAGGCAAAACCATTGGTTTTGGTTGTCAACGATTAGACAATAGCATAACGCATTAGCCAACAGTACGTTACGACAACTTTCTATTGGTCGAGCTTGTTCAGTGCAAAGACATATGCACCAAGGGCAATCGACTCGCTGGCTCCATTCGTGGTGCTGATAACACCGATGCGTTTAACAGGGTCATAGTCCACTTCATCTTCGCTACCTGGTATCAGTAACTTCTTGGCACCACCCTTGGTAAACTCATCAAACTGCACTTCGTCTTCCAAGTTGAATACCTTCATTTGCATGTGACCAACTTCTTCGCCGTTCATCATCTTGAGTTTGCTGTTCATTTCATTCACCAATGCAGGGAAGATCAGTTTAGAAGCCTTCGCAACACCACCTCCGATGACAACTAATCCGTCAACGATGGTATCAGCCATTGCAATAGCATCACCAGCCATCTCGCCCAATTCGGCAAAAGCCTGACGTGCTGCCTCATCATCACCTTCTTTCTGCTTATTTGCAATATCAGCGATATCCTTTGGCTCCAATGGTCGTTCATCACCAGAAAGGTCTTTGTAAACGCGCTTCACGGCACGGATCGCAACACTCTCCTCTGCAATATAATGATGGAATTTCTTGTTGCGGAAACACCAGATGTCACCACCCACACCATTGTCGCCTACCAACAGGTTGCCATTGATGACAACTCCGCCACCAAATCCGGTTCCTAAGGTGATTCCCAACAAGTTCTTAAAACGCTTGGGACTGCCTGCTTCCTCCAATCGCTTATTCACCAATGGCAATGCTCCTGCCATCGCTTCTCCATAAGCAAAGAGGCTACCATCGTTGTTGATGAATACAGGGATTCCGAATTTACGTTGCAAATAGGGTCCTAAGGCAACTCCTCCACGGAACGAAGGAAAGTTAGGTAAATCACCGATGATACCATTTTCGTAATCAGCGGGTCCCGGAAAAGCGAAACTAATGGCCGATGCTTCTACAGAGAGTTGGCTCTTCACCATCTCGAATCCCTTTACTATTTGTCCTAAGCAAAGGTCTAGATCGTGAGCCATCGCAGGTAATGCGAATGGCTGTACAATCTGCTGACTGCTCTGCATGGCAGAAAAAACGAAGTTAGTTCCTCCCGCATCAAGTGTCAGGATGACACGTTTATCGTATTGATAATTCATTTTGGAGATATTTTTAAGATTTAATTTTCTTTGATTAGTAACTGAAGTGAGAACGATTTACAAGTCAAATTGATAGCCAACCGTCAACATAAACACCTTGTTGCGATTCTTTTCGCTCCCCTCTTTTGTTAGGTTGCTCATTCCCCAATTGTATGTTGCAACGATCTCAACACTGTTCCATTCATAGGATAGCCCAACAGGAATGGAAAAATCAACATCGTTCAATTGGTCTTTGACATCGTTTTCCACAGCTTTTGCATAAATAGGCGCACCTTGATCGTCTGTAGCATAAATTATTTTTCCATCCTTATCAAACGTAAATTTTGATTCATTATATTTATCTTTCGCTGCCAACAAGAATCCAACTTGCGCACCGACATTCACGGACAACCCTTTCGCGACAAAGAAATGCGCCACAACAGGAAAATTGAGGTAGGTCATGTTTCGTTGAAAGTCACTGGTTCCAACATGGCTTTTGTCTGACAAGATATTCTCATAAGCCGGAAAACGATATCCTTGTACCGAATAAAACACCCCGGCAGAGAAAGCTACTTTATTAAAAGCTTGGTACTGAGCGTCAACTCCCCCAACGAATGCTTCGAGGTAATTCGATTTGATCAGCGAAATGCTCTCGCCTGATTGAGCTCCAGTATTCAAGACCGAAACCTGCATATTGGACACATTGGCTAGATTTACGCCAACTCTTGGTACAAGCGACCAGGTTCCAACGTCGTGCTGGGCAATAGCAAATGTACAGCTCAATAAGACAATGATGGTTAACAATATCTTCTTCATAAGATTGAAGTTTTATGTTTTAAACGCTGCATCATGCAGATTTATTCTATCATCGGGGTAAAATAACCTTCCAACAGCTTTGCTTTGGAAGGATGTCTCACCACCGCAAAATGAATGAAGCCAAACGATCTGCTTCTTTCAAAGAAGATCATATCGGGCCAAATCGCTTATTTCTCAACATCCAATGATGGAGGAGCAACAGATTTGTCGACACCCCAAGCCTTGTTTGGGTGGTTTCCCATCTCAAGTACAAGTGTCGCTCCATTCTTGATATCATCGTGTGCGAACCATGGTTTGTTCCAAGCAACACCATTGAGCGTCGCACTTTGAATATATTTGTTCTCGTCAGAACAATTGTTAGCGATGACCCTGAAGATCTTCCCATTCCCCAATCGAACCTGAATATCGTTGAACAGCGGGCTGCCAATGTTGTAAGCTGGCTGTCCGGGAGTTACAGGATAGAAGCCGATACTGGAGAAGACGACAAAGGAGGTCAGTCCACCACCATCTTCATCTCCAGGTACGCCCATCAAATCGTTGCGAAACCAAGTATTCAAGACCTGGCGGACCCTTTTCTGCGTTTTCCAAGGAGCACCAGCATAATTGTACAGATAAGGAATGTGTAGTGATGGTTCGTTGGCCATTGTGAACTGCCCAATGTTGCCGGTCTGATCGGGAAGCTGTGTATAAAACTCTCTTTTGCCTCGTCCCATGGGCTCGTTGAACGTCTGGTCGAGGTTAGCCACAAACTGGTTACGGCCACCCATCAGATTAATCAGGTCGGCCACATTGTGCTGTACATCCCAACGGTAGGTCCAACCATTGTTTTCATCATAAGCATCTCGAACGCCTACTCCACCCGAAAAGCGATAATCAAACGGCTCCAGGAACTTTCCATCCTTGTCTTTCGGATGAAAGAAACCTGTCTCTGCATTGAAGAGGTTGCGGTAATTGCGCCCAAGTTGTTCGTAATGGCGGGCTTCTTTCTTCATGTTCATGAACGAAGCGATGCGTGACAAGCACCATTCATCGTAAGAAGTTCCCAAGGTAACGGCAACAGGCTGGCGTTTTTCAAAGCCTGACACATTGGGATCGGTTTCCGCTTCACCTTCTTTCAAGGCAGGGATATAACCGTTTTTCTTGTAGAAATCATCAATCCAGCCGGCCGGTTTGCCCGACCAGGGTGCCAAAGTCTTCTCTTCAAGTGCCTTGCGCGAATACTCGTATCCCCTTTTAGCATCAACCTTCAATCCTTTGTACAGGGCATCGGCCACCATCGCAATGCCGTGGTTGGAGTTCATTCGGCGTGAATCACCGGTTACTTCAGGGAAGGTAGGCATCCATTGACTGCCCATTTGTTCTGCCATCACCAGATACGATTCAATGATATCTTCTTCTTTCTTCGGTTCGATGAGTGCTCTCAACGGATGGGCAGCACGGTAAGTATCCCAAATCCAGTCGTCGGTATAAAACGGCTTTCCACCGTCTTCATGGACCTTTCCATCGTATGCACTCCAGTACTGTCCGTCTTCACTGTAGCAAATAGGGCGTTCAAAAGTGCGATAATAAGAGGTATAGAGTACCGTTTTCTCATCTTCTGTGCCGCCATTTACACGGATATTCGCCAAGGTTTCATTCCATATCTGACGACCTTTGGCCGCTACGGCATCCACATCATAAGCTGTTATTTCTCGTTGCAGGTTCTTTTGTGCCTGTTCTTCACTGATAAATGATACTCCATACCGCAAACGCACCTGCGGCATTCCATCCGAAAAACGGGCAGCTATGCAAGCTTGTTTGCCTTCAATGGATAGCTGCGCTGTATTGACCTCGCCATTTTCCAATGCGCCCAACGATATGGGAGCCTGCTCGAATTCGACATAGACATATACTTTGGTCTTGTCAGAGAGCCGCTGGTAACCGCTTACGCTCTTGCCACTAGCCTTAAGGGCTCCGCCGCGCGAATTGATCATCACATAAACGGGTTGATCTTTCTGCCAAAAATTCAATTCATAGATGGCACTTTGATGAGAAACAGCAAATCGGGCACGCATCTGGTTATCGTCCAACTCAACATCAAACCCGTAAGGTGTGAGCCGTTCGTGGTCATAATTCAAAGCAACTACAGGCTGAGGCTGACTGCCCTGATAAGGACTGATGTTGAAAGCTGAACGTTCACGGTGATTGGTTACAACCACCGGAAGCCCGTTCATCTTCTCTGTTGTATAGTCACTCCGTTCAGGATAGACACGCAACATACTGTTAGGTAGCTGCACGGTAGGAAACGTTGGCACCAACATGTGACTGATGTTTCCGATATATGGATTGACATAGTCAACCAAATCCTTTTGTTGAGCATCGGTAGCAGAGTAGCCGAACAGGCTAAGTGCCAAAAATGTGCAAAGAGTTTTCGATTTGAAGTGTATCATTTTCTATTGTTTGATTTATTCTTTTTCAATCCTGAACTTATACGAATAGGTTGCATTGGGTTGTATCTCATATTTCTTCAACGGTCCGGGACCACAGCTGGCATTGCCTATTCCTCGCATTATACAATCGAGATTAAGCACAACTTCAGCGCGACGAACATTGTCGATATCGTGTCCATATTTCACTTTCCACAGATCCTGATCTGTATAATGCAGCGAAGAGAATTGGAAAGTGCTGTCAGCCGTGAATCTCAATCCATGTTGGCCATCGGTTGTTTTCAGTGTCAACCATCTTGTATCACACCGCTCGCCCATCGATTGTGCTCTGACATAGTATTCTCGCAGACTGTCAATATCACATGAATATTGTCCTACGAATGCAGCATCCTTCCGATCTGGATAGTTCTCTATCGGACCTCTACCATACCATTCTACTTGTGTAAACTGCGGATTGAGCATCATCTGCAGACCCAAACGAGGCATAATGAAATTCTTAGGTGACAGGAAGGTCGTCGAAACATCCACCGCGCCATTGGCATGTGCTGTATATTGAACATGATGATGAATAGAATCCTGTCCGATGATGGCAACCAAGTTCACATCAACCGTGCAAGTTTTGCTATCGTTAGCCATCTTCCAATCAATGTTTTGCATCTCTACCTTTGATGAAGCATTGTTCCTAACATCGTTGCTGATAGAACGATACCAGTTGAACAACGGTCCTTCCTGGTGATGCAGCATTTCTTTGTTATCGTATATCAGACTAACCATTTGTCCATTCTGTAAATCAAATCCCATTCTAAACGTGCTGTTGCCCAGACGAAGATAGCGTCTGCTCTCGGTATAGGCCTTCAGTGATTCTGCCTTTTGGGCATTTATTGCGGGTAGGGCACGCTGAACGTTATTCAAGGCAAATTGTTCTGAAGCAATGACAAATCCCTTCTTGGCCCAAATAACATCGTTACGCAACTTCACATACACGTTCAAGAAATACTCAGAAGCATCAGTTGGCAGGATAGAAGGCAATGGCATCTCGACAGAATTTACTGTCTTTGGCGCTACAGACGGCATCGCTACTGTTCCTTCTTTCACTACTTGTCCGTCTTTAACGACCTCATAAACCAAGTCAAACTGGTTCAAGTTATATACGTTATAACGGTTATCCAATGTCAAGCGCCCTGAAGCGTCAAGAGCAAGCTTGATATATTGGTAAATCTTCTTCACCTCTGCGAGTTTCGGTGTTTCCCTTCGGTCATCTGTTGTCAATCCATTACAACAGAAATCATTGTCATTGGGCACATCCCCAAAGCTTCCACCGAAGTACAAACGGTTGGCAGGTTCACCAAGCTTGTGGATACTTTGATCGACAAAATCCCAGATACATCCACCAATCATGCGCTTAGAATGATTCTCGATGTAATCCCAATATTCTTTCAGATTGCCCACTGCATTACCCATTGAATGCGCATACTCACACAAGAAGAAGGGTTTCAGACTTCCGTTGCTGTCTTGTTGGATCATACTTTCTACTGATGGATACATGCGAGAGTCCATATCGGCCACCTCATTCTCTCCTTCATAATGTACAAGGCGTCCACCACCAAAGCGATGGGCATAATCTGCCATTGCATGAATATTAGATCCTCTTCCCGATTCATTACCCATACTCCAGAAAATCACTGAAGGATGATTTCTATCGCGCCAGATCATTCGGGCAACACGGTCAACATAAGCATCTTTCCATTCAGGATTGTCGGACAAAGAGTTGTTGCCATGACATTCTTGGTCGGCCTCATCCATCACGTACAGACCGTAGTAGTCGTACAAAGCATACATCTTCACATCGTTAGGATAATGACTCGTGCGAACCATATTCATGTTATGCCTCTTCATAATCTCAATATCCTGAATCATGGTCGAAACAGGAACAGCCTTACCAAAGTCGGGATGGATATCATGTCGGTTAACTCCCTTAAGGTAGGTGAGCTGGTTGTTGATATAAAGCTTACTGTCCTTTATCTCTACTTTTCGGAATCCATGTTTCTGGAACGTACATTCCTGTGAATTGCCTTTAGCATCTAACCATTCCACCACAACAGTATACAGATAAGGATCTTCCGTACTCCACAAATGTGGATTACGGATATTGAAGTTAGGTGCGGCACCTTGGGCGCCGGAAAACCTGCTTGCAGTGGCTATTTTATCCATAACAAGTGTTTTGGTTGCCACTTCTTTCAACGCTTCATCAAGAACTGTAACACGACATTGCCAGCCTTTTTTGTCTGATCCGCTGTTATTGAGCAGCGAAACACTAACAGTGAAGTTGACATTTGACAGATCAGCATTGAATTGATCCTGAAGACCGATGCTTCGAATGCCATATTTGGGTCTTGCAACCAAATAGACGTCACGATGGATACCACTTAGACGAAACATATCTTGATCTTCCAGATAACTGCCATCGCTCCAACGGTATACCTCAACAGAGATGTTATTCTCACCAGCATGCACATACCGTGTGATATCAAACTCGTGATCGTTGTTTGCTCCCTGTGCATAACCAACCTTCTTCCCATTTACCCACACATAGTAAGCACTGTAAACACCATCGAAATGCACAAAGATATCTTTACCATTCCAATCCTTCGGCAACACAAAATTACGACGATAGGACCCCACAGGATTGGGGGCTTGCTCAGCAGTATAGCCCTTTTGCGGCTGGATAAAAGGAGGATTGTTCAGATAAGGATAGGTGATGTTTGTATAAATGGGTGTACCATAACCTTTCATCTCCCATGAAGAGGGAACGTCTATCTCTTTCCAGGAACTGACATTGTAATTATTTTGATAAAAATTCTTGGGACGATCTTCAGGTTGCTTCACCCAATTGAACTTCCATTTTCCATTCAGCATCATCAAACGAGATGTGCTATTGCGTAACCATGGACGCAGGTAAGCAGCATCTTTCTCCATTTCTGCACGAGAGGAATAGGGAATGAACGTCTGATAACCATCCACTACATTGACTGCAAAGACATGAGGATTCTCCCAATCGTTGGTACTTTGCGTCTTCGGTACCACCATATCTATCTTAAGATTAGACGGCTGCAAAATCCATTGCTGGCTTTCATCACCAGCATCGGCAGGAACCTGATATACGGGTTTGCCGAATTGTGAAGCATCCTGTAAGCCAAGATTCATTCCAGAAGCCTGACAGGTAAACGTATAACGGCCATTGTTCAGCCGTTTTAATATCCAGGTCTGGTTGGGATTTCCAGAATCTTGGTTCCATTGAATAATTTTCCGAACACTGTTGCCATTGCCATTGTCAAGTCCTTTCAAGGAAAAGCCATTGACGACACGATAGCTATTGTCACCTATTTTGACAAATCTCCATACCTGTGACGATTTTCCAGCATCGGGCTTGGATAGGAAGATATTTGCTTCATTGTCGATGGAAGACTGATTGTCCAGCACAAGCCCGTTGGTAGTTTGAATTTCATAATTCTTCGTCAGGTCGATGTTCTGTGCTGAAATCGAATTTACCGACAGCATGAGAAAGACAAACGGTACAGAAAATTTTTGAAATAGATTCATGGTTAAGTTTGATTTGTTCAACAATATGAATGACAAAGATACACCAAAGAAGAGATAATTAAAAATAATTCACGCAATAAAACAGAAAAAAACATCGGTTATCAACAAAAATATCAAATTTTTAACGGCTCTTTACCCAGTCTAAAAAGAATTGAAAGAAAGACCTTCGGGATTTTATCACAAAAAAAGTCTGCCGTGAAAGCGACAGACTTATTATTCCTTTCCAATGAAAAACAAACGCCGAAAGAAATGTCATAGATACCGTTCTTCCGTAAAAAGCGCTATTTTGTCGTGATTCTTTCTAAAGAAATCACAGCAGAAAGCACATCATAAGCAGCCTTCAAATATTGCTGACGGGCGTTTTGCAGCTTCAATAACTCTGCTGAAAAATCACAGGAAGTCATATATCCTTTCTCAAAAAGTTTGTGTTGAGCAACCATATTTTCGTCTATCAAACGAATATCAGCTTGTTTCAGCAGATAGGTTTTCTTGAGAGTTTCAATACGTGACAACAACTTTGCAGTGTTTGCCTCATCGGCATTTTGCATCTGCCGTAATGTCTCACGGTCCATCTGTTCCTGAATCTTCCACTGTTCAACTTCTTTGGCAGTATTCAGCGAACGGGAAATAGGCACCCGAAGCGACAACGCCACAAAGCTATTGCCAAACCACCGATCTGCATTTCCAAGACTTAACTGCCGGTCATAGAAGTTTGCACCATAATAACCAGACAAAGAAAGTGTTGGTGCATACTTCAAAGCGACGTTTCTTCGCTTAAGCTGCGACAGTGCGAGCACTTCGTTCTGACGGGCTACATCCAGCTTTGTTGCGGGCGATTTGGCATCCTTGTCCGTCATCTGCACATACAACGCCTGAATGTCATCTGAAGGACAGAGGATTGTCGCCTTTCCTTCATCGGGTTGGATGCCCAGGTTCAACAACAAGCTGACTTTTGACTGTTGAAAGATATCTTGTGCTTGCTGAAAACGTTCTAACGATGCATGATATTGAAGCAAGGCATTGTTATGGTCAATCAGCGACACCTTTTCAAGTCCATAGAGTCTGCTTGTTTCTTGAAGCAAGTCATGATAATATGCCGTATCGGCCGTAACCGTTTCTAATTGTGCCTTTGCGATAACACAATCGATGTAAGATTGTGACACATCCCATCGGGTATTGTTTTCAGCAATCTGCGTGCTGAGGCTGTTTATCTTCAGTTGCTGCCTCTGTTCTGACTTTTTCCCAATGTTCTGTGGATTGAAGATGTCATAAGACAGGTTCAATCCCGATGCCATTGTCCACGGAGTATTGAAACGCATATACATGATTTCACCTTCCTGTGCATTAGGATTGATCATTGAAGCCGGAATGGGTGTGGAAGGGATGATGAGGTTTCGCCGAAGATCAGACGTGGCATAGATCTCTGGCAGATTCGAAAGTTTGACCTGAGACAGTTGGTTTTCGGCTTGTTTCTGTTTCAGTTGGCTGACCACAACCTCAGGAGCATGTCTCAACGAATAGTCAACAGCTTGCTGTAATGACAGCGATTCAAGCTGAACAGGGGCATCTTGACCCGCTGCAGGCACGAAAAGCGAACAAAGGATGAGACCTAAAAGTGTATATTTTTTCATTGAAAAGACGTTGAATGAATACCAAATGTGATTATTTGAAGACTGATGAAGGCTCTACTTTCTTCAGTTTCTGGATAGAGAACATCGAGCTAGCCACCGCAATGATGAGGGTGGCACAAAACAGGAACGAGAGGAATAGCGGCGATAGATTGATTATAAGGCCGGCTTTCGCCATCCCCATCTTCGTTCCGAAGAGTAGAATCAGCGAAATAGCATACCCGGTTACCGCGTACAGGAAAGACTGGGCCATGACCAGCCTCGTAATGTATTTGCTGGAAGCCCCAATTGCCTTCAGGGTTCCGTAGTCCTTGATGCGGTCATAGCTGGCCGAATACATGGTCAGTCCGATAATGAAGAACCCACTCACGATAGCAAAGATCACCAATGTGCCGAAACTCATGCCCATATTGTTGGCTGTCATCACGTTGACAATCGTTGTATTCTTCAAGTCTTCTGCCTTCCATGCGCGAAGGTATGGTGCAATGGCATTGATGCGGGCAACCACGTTGTCAACTTTTGCCGCATCCTTGACCGTTACGATGACAGCACTCACGTCATCGGCCGGAAACCTGGACAGACTACGCGCCGTGACATCCGTGGTATAGAGGATAGGACTCGAGAAACCCTTGGCGTTTTTGGTCATTGCTCCCACTTTAACGCTCTTTCCACCAATTTCGAATCTTGTGCCCAGTTCGACATCATAGCCGAAAGTCTTATTATCATAAAAATCTGTCGACACCGTTTTATCAGAAAGCAGTTGGGTTGTAGACCCAGCAACCAGCTTGGCATCTGACGGACCGGCTGCCAATTCAGGATAATCGCTTCCGATAAGAATGGCAGGAGAATTCTTGCCCTCATCAAAACGTACGCTGACATTGGCCACCACCATGCCATGCGTCTCGTCAATGCCGTCAATACTGCGCAACTGTGTCACCCAACGCCTGTCGAAAGAAGCCAACACATTGGCATTGTTGGTGTTTTTGCTCACTACAAATATCTGTGATAGTTCGGGCTTGGCATTGTTGACCACCCCCCCGATGAGGGTCGTCAGATAAAAGAAAATACCCAACTCTAGTCCAATGAGGTAGACACTGATGATGATGCCCAGCAAAATTCCGATGCTCTTGGACTTCTCAAAACGGATAAACTTATATGCTGTTGCAAACATGGACATCTATTTTAAATGAACCACACATTCAACCTTGGTGTCGATCAATAGTTTGGTGTCTGAAGAGAGCTGTACTTCTATCACCCGTACCCGTCGGTCTTGAGGATCCTGGCCATTGTCAGAGAATAACGACTTGTTCTTCAAATCGGGTGATATCGTTGAAATTGTTCCGGTTGCCACAATCTTTGTCTCACCGGCTTTACGGATATCGCATGCTTGGCCAGTGGCCAGTCGGTCGGCATACATCTCATCCATCTCTGCTTTCACCACAAGTGGCGTGTTGGGCGCCAAACGGGCATACATCGCATAACCATTCAAAGCCTCGCCTTCTCTGGGCATCATATCGAGCACCACGCCGTCCATCGGCGAACGCAAGGCAGTACGCTGATAATCAACAGCCTTGGCTTTTTGCTGTGCAATCAGTTCCTTTAACTGGGATTCCTGGCGCAGAATGTCATTCTTTTGACGGTCTGCATTCAGCTTTTCGGTGTCAAATTCGTTTTGAAGGTTATGCACACTCTCACCGGTAACCGCCCCAACGGCCAATAATTCTTTTGCATCGGCCAGTTTACGGGCCTTTTCCTTCAATTGAGCAAGGGCTTGGTCTCTAGACAGTTTTGCAGCTTGTATGGCCACTTGCTGGGTAGCAATACGACTGCCGATTTCATTCAAGGCAAGCGAAGCATCTGTCTGATCGATCGAAAGCAGGATATCGCCCGCCTTGACCCGGTCTCCTGTCTTCACATAGACCTTTGTCACGATGCCTGATACAGCTGAGGATAGGTTACTGATATCTCCCCGGGGCCCTATTTTCCCTATTCCTACGGCAATATCAACATCAGCTTGCTTGACGTTAACCTTGTTTTCCTTTGGGTGACTGCAGGCAATCAAAAGCATTGCCGGCAACAGGAGGTGGATTATTCTTTTCATCAATAGTTGGTTTTATGTCTAATTTTGTAAAGCGTCTTCTTCAGGATGGGTTGTGCTAATCATTCCCTCCGTTACATATATGGTGCGATCGGCATATTTCTTTAAGCGCAGATCGTGTGTCACGATGATGACGGCACGGTTCTCCCGCGACAGCGACCGCAGCATGTCCATCACCATGGCGGCACTCTTGTGGTCGAGCGATGCGGTGGGTTCGTCACAGAGTATCAGTTCTGGGTCGGTGACCAGCGCCCGAGCCACTGCGATGCGCTGTTGTTGACCCCCACTGAGATTACGAGGCAGGTTTCGCATTCGGCTCTCCATATCAAATTTACGGATGAGCGACAGCGACTTTTCCTTGGCTGCTTTGCGTGATTCTCCACGTAGGATCAGCGGTTGCATAACGTTCTCGAGCCCATTGAGTGGAGCCAAAAGGTTGAAACCCTGAAACACAAAACCGATTTTGTTCAACCGAATCTTTGCCAGCTCAATCTCTGACAATCGATTGACACAGATATCATCCACCCAGACATTGCCCACAGAGGGATAGATCACGCATCCCAGCATGGAGAGAAGAGTGGTTTTGCCCGAGCCCGAGGGCCCAACAATCAAGGTCACTTCGCCCCGCTTGAACGCGATGGTCGAAGGTGCAAGCGCCACAATGGTTGAATCGCCGTTTTTATATTCTTTCCCGGCTCCTTCAATTCTGACTACTGTATCCATAGTTTTATTGATATGATTTTGCAAAAATAGTACGTTTTTGTACTATATACAACCATTTTAAGCCATTTTATTGGAAGAATAAAAAAATAATAGTACTTTTACGTCTCAATACAATCGCGATATGAAGTCGAAACAATTATTGAAACAAATCATTGATCTGGTAGACCAACTCGAGTCTGACCAAACCCATAACGATGAAGACCTTTCGTTGAACGATCTGCTGACCTATATCCAATCTAAACAAAACAGTCTGGAAAATGACGACCGACACAACAGGATTCGCATTGGTCAAAACATTGCGTTGATGTATCGGTATTCGAAATTTTACATCAAGAAGTCACTGCAAGACTCTTTGCTTCAGACGGCCGACGAATATATGTACCTTGTTGAGTTGTACTCAGAAGATTATCTGAGCAAAACCGAGCTCAACAACCGCAATGTCATGGAAAAAACTTCGGGCAACGAGGTAATGAAAAGACTTCTTCAAACCGGACTGATTGGCGAATGTCAGGACAAAGACGACAAACGAAAGAGACGGGTGTTCATCACCGAAAAAGGAAAAGAAGAATTATTGAAGACTTTCCCAAAACTCTGGAAAGCCGCCTACCTTCTTCCGGGGTTGTTGACAGATACAGAGCGGAGCACATTTCTGCAACTTTCGGACAAAATATGCGCTGTTCATCGTGACATCTTTGTCTACCATCGAGACGATGATATCGATCGTATTCTGGAACACCTGCAAGGACCGGTGAAGCATGACTAGCCG
>CALNBT010000245.1 GCA_937874345.1 uncultured Prevotella sp. | reverse complement strand
AGCCATATCGATATCAATCAGACTTTTATGAAACATTTCCAACCTCAAATTGAATTAATTAATCAGTTTGTTGACCGCAAGATTGGTAAAATTCAAAATACGATTTATAGCCGTGACAGTTATTTTGGCTGTGCACCATTTACAGATCTGATACATGATATTCAGCTGAGAGTCACCAATGCTGATATTTCCTTTACAGCTCCCCTAACCTTCGATTCTAAAATCAATAAAGGGGACATTTATGTTGCCGACTTGTTTAATTTGTATAAATTTGAGAATCAGATTTATACAGTTAAGATGACAGGTGAAGAAATTAGAAAATACCTTGAAATGAGTTATGATCTTTGGATAAATACAATGAAAACTCCTGACGATCATATCATGCTTTTGAATGAAAAAGAGAATGATGACCAACAAAGATATAAATTTAAAAATTTAGCTTTCAATTTTGACAGTGCTGCTGGTATTGATTACGAGGTGGATGTGACAAAACCTTATGGGCAGAAGGTTCATATTATTAGAACTTCTAACGGTAAGCCATTTGATTTGAACTCTACCTATTTGGTTGCCATGAACAGCTACCGTGCCAATGGTGGTGGAGAATTAATTACAAAGGGTGCGGGAATAACAGAAGAAGACCTTAAGAAAAGAATCGTTTTCAAAAGCGATAAAGATCAAAGATATTATTTGATGAAGTGGATTGAAGAGACACATATCATTGATCCTCAACCTCATCATAATTGGAGATTTGTTCCTGAAAGTTGGACACAAGAAGCACTGATAAAAGATAAGAATCTTATTTTCGGAGAAGGTAAATAAAGTAGTCAAATAAATGCTAACTCAATTCTTTATATTTGATAGAGATAATATTCTTTTAGAAAAAAAAGAGAGTGGAGAATATTCCATTCCAATATCGCTGGATATAGATGTGAACATAAAATCATCTAATAACGTTATTGATGTTACCAAATTGAAAGATGGAACGGCAGTGAAAGCAATTGATGCCAGTATTGAACTGAACGATTCTTCAAAATATGAACTGTGCACTTTAAGAAATTCCTTTTACAAGCTAGCTTATGATAACTATATTATGGCAGGGAAATGTCACGAACTATTATTTTGGGACAAAACAACAAAATATTGTGGCATATGTGGCAGTCGAATGGAAATGACTTCTACGATTTCTAAGAGATGTACAGGCTGTGGACATCAAATTTGGCCGCAATTGGCGCCAGCCGTCATTGTGTTAATTCAACGAGGAAAGGAGATACTGCTTGTTCACGCAAAAAATTTTAAGACTGACTTTTATGGGTTAGTATCAGGTTTTGTTGAAACCGGTGAAACACTTGAGCATGCAGTACATCGAGAAGTAATGGAAGAGACGGGACTGACAATTGGCAACCTTCAATATTTTGGTTCGCAGCCATGGCCTTATCCTTCAGGTATCATGGTGGGGTTTATGGCAGATTATAAAGCAGGCGAGCTTAAACTTCAAGAAGATGAATTATCATACGGAGGATGGTTTACGAAAGAAAATCTTCCTAAACTTCCGGAAAATCTATCAATAGCGCGACAAATCATCAACTTTTGGTTGAAACAACAGAAACAAATAAGTTAAATATAATATTATTAATTGATGAAAATTTTGAGCAAATTGCTTGGATTCGATTCCAAGACGATGAAGATGAAAACAGAGTTGATTGCTGGAGCTACAACCTTTCTTACTATGAGCTATATATTGGCTGTCAATCCTGCTATTCTTTCAAGCACCGGTATGGATAAAGGTGCATTGTTTACAGCTACTGCTATTGCGTCAGCATTTGCAACCTTGTTACTTGCATTTATGGCTAAATTGCCCTTCGCACAAGCCCCAAGTATGGGTCTTAATGCATTTTTTGCCTATACATTATGCCAAGCAATGGGATATTCATGGCAACAATCTTTGGCGATCATGCTTGTTGAAGGATTGCTGTTTATTTTGATTACAGTATTTAACGTACGAGAATTGATTTTAAAAAGCATACCTAATAATCTGAGATATGCCATATCCGCAGGAATTGGAATGTTCATTGCGTTTATAGGACTTAAAAATGCCGGAATTATTGTCGCTAAAGAAGGAACTTTTGTCGGATTGGGTGCCTTTACTCCAGAATCCATTTTAGGTATGATTGCCATATTGCTCAGTGGTATTCTGATGGCTCGTAACGTAAAAGGTTCATTGTTTTATGGAATTATCTTGGCCACAATAATCGGAATACCTATGGGGGTAACCTTATTTCATGAAGGTTGGGTTCCTGTTTCTGTTCCTCATTCTCTATCACCAATTTTTTGTAAGTTTAATTTTGAAGGTTTCTTAACCCTGAAAACAATTCTTGTCATATTTTCTTTGTTAATCGTCAATATCTTTGATACGATTGGTACCCTTGTAGGATTAGCAGAAAAGGCCGGTTTTGTGAAAGAAGACGGAAGTATTCCAAAAGTGAAAGAAGCGATGATGAGCGATGCTATTGGTACCACGTTTGGTGCAATGCTCGGTTCTTCTACTTTGACGACCTATATTGAAAGTGCATCTGGCATTGCTGAGGGCGGAAAAAGTGGAGTAACATCTGGGTTTGTTGGAATTCTTTTTCTAATATCTCTATTCTTATCTCCAATTTTTCTGCTGATTCCCGCTCCTGCAACAAGCGGAGCATTGGTCCTTGTTGGTGTTTTGATGCTAGATTCCGTGAAGAAACTTGATTTGTCAAATGTTGGAGATTCGTTCCCTGCTTTCATCACGATGATTTCAATGGTTCTGTGTTACTCTATCGCAGATGGAATCTGTCTTGGTATTCTGAGTTTTGTTATCTTAAAGCTTTGTACTGGAAAATGGAAAGATCTTAATCCAACTTTAATTACATTAGCTCTATTATTTATTATCAACTTCATTTTCAGCTAAAATGAAACAAATTGGATGGGGTTTTATTGGATGTGGCGAAGTTACTGAATTAAAATCGGGGCCAGCTTTCAACGAAGTGGAAGGCTCGCATGTCGAAGCTGTGTATAGCAGAAACAAGACCAAGGCTCGTTCCTATGCTGAGAGGCATCACATCAACAAGTGGTACACTGATGCTCAACAGCTAATAGAGGATCCTAAAGTCAATGCGATATACATCGCCACTCCCCCATCGAGTCATGC
>CALNBT010000244.1 GCA_937874345.1 uncultured Prevotella sp. | reverse complement strand
GTCGCCCAAGGCAAAGCTGAATTGCTACAGATGACAAATTTCGGTTTTGTAGGTGCCGTTGGCAAGTACACACCTGACGACTTGAAACAATATTTGGTCGAATACTCATCACGTATCAATAAACGCATACGCCGACCACAATTCCATCTGGCGATATCCTGCCGTGGAGATGAATATACCAAAGAACAGTTAGTGGACTTTGCTCATCAATATCTTAAAGAAATGGGATATGCCGAAGAAGGTCAGCCATTGCTTATCTATTCTCATCACGATACGGCCAACAATCATATTCACATCATCACCAGTCGTGTTGCCCCAGACGGGCACAAGATAGATCATAACCATGAACGCATTCGTTCTCAGCAGGTCATCAATAAACTACTTGGTCAAGACGAAAGCCAAAAGGTAAAACAAGTATTGACGGAAGCACTTCAATATAAATTTGCCAGTCTCAGCCAGTTTAAAGCTATTCTTGAATCTGATGGATACGAATGCTTCGAGGAAGATGAGCGGTTATGTGTAAAACGTGGTGGCAGAGTTTTAGGAACGATACCGATTAAATCTCTTACGACCCAATATAACTTGCCTGATGAAACAGAGCGAAAGCGCAAAAATCAGCTACGTGCCATTCTTCGCAAATATCACCGAATGGCAGCAACCAAAGAAGAACTGAAGGAAATAATGAAAAAGCGTTTTGGTGTTGACCTCATATTCTTTGGTTCAAAGGATAAACCGTATGGTTATATGATTATAGACCACAAGAACAAAACCGTGCATAAAGGAAGTGAATTATTATCTATGAAACAGATACTTAACTTTCAAAGTCGAGAAGAAAGGCTTACCAAGATAGATATGTTCATTGATTCAATGCTTGAAGATAATTGTAAACTATCCACCTACGACTTGAACGAAATGCTCTGGCGACAATTCAGCAGCTATATCACGAAGGGGCGCATTGCTTTTCGAAATGAACGTATCTTATTGAATGAAAACATCCGCAACACATTGCGATACAATGATAAACTCCGATGGCTACAATCCTTCTCACCTATAAATGAAGTTGAGCGTGATTTACTCTGCAAATTTGGAAAAATAGAAGACGCTGAACAAATCTCCATTGTAGATACCTCACAAAAACATCCCGAGACAACAGTCAATCAACTTAGAAGTTTCTTTGAAGATACAAAAATTACAGACTTGCGTTCGTCAGTATTTGAAAGTGGTATATCCATTTTTCAAACAGATAGCAAGACATATTGCATTGACTTTCATAATCGTTCCATAATCTGTATGGAAGACTACGGATTTGATACTCAACGGTTGAAATCGGGAGCTAATTCACAGACAAGACTGCCAACCAGACGACAAACGGACATACATATTAATAAAGATATTATCAACGCTATTGCCGGTCTACTTAGGCACAAAGCCGGTTCTCAAGATCGCAACAGAGAATGGGAGGTTGGACAAAATAATCACTATGGTGATATTGATGATGAAAAGACGTTGTTAAATAGGTGATATTACATCAAAAAGATGCGCAAAGGGCCAGTTTATATTTTCCTCGTATCCTTAACGACTGCATGGTCATGTGATTATTTCAAAATCGTTAAGATACTGACAATAGTGCTGTATCAGTACCAAGATTTCACTTCAGCATGACGGTACCAATTTGCCGATACTATCAAATAGGCCTTTGATAGCCAGATAAGATTCACCTTAAGGACAGATGTTGTAAGCCATTTTTAGCCATTCACTCACATTATATGTTCCCATAGCTTAGATAATTATAGGTTTGATTTTATGCAGTTGAGCACCATCATGGAATCCCCAGTAGATGCCTTCACGCCCCACAATTGCCAGAATAAGCCCATCTATGGATTTGTCTACATCAGTTGAGAGGACAAGTTCATTTATAGATGAGGTATCTCTAAATGATGGAGTAGGTTCATCTTCAGGGTGTGTATGCCATTCTCCGAAATATACGCGTGTGTTCAGATACTTCGTACTCACGCCTTATCATCTCATTTGCTTTGGTGGCATCACGTTCACATCCACAAGTGGTTGATTTTCCTTTAACTCTGCAGGACTC
>CALNBT010000243.1 GCA_937874345.1 uncultured Prevotella sp. | reverse complement strand
CTAATTGTTTGATATTCAATAATAATACCAACAATTTTACATATTCATCTTTCTTAAATTTTCAATTTATCGCTTAATTATAGATTTTCATTCCGTTTTGAAACTAAAACAACTATATTGCTTTACAAATTGATATAAATTAATTTCCAATTACAAACAACAATTTAATCAAATTGAAATAAAAACAGACAATTTGCTTATAATATTTACATTTTAAAGATCAAATTGATATCATTATCTCATTATCTCGATACAAAAAGTAATTTATCAATAGAGAACTTATATTTTTACACTTTTGGATCTTCTTGCAGAAAGGTATCAACCTTTGCAGCTGTCTTGCGTCCTTCATTGATAGCGTGTACGACTAAAGAAGCACCACGAGCAGCATCTCCGGTAATGAAAACATTATTTTCATACGCAGGATGTTGAGGCTTTAAAAATCCCATCGCCAACAATACCATGTCTGCCTTAATCACTTCAATCTCGCCTACCGGTTCCATGAGAGGACGACCACCTTGAGGATTAGGCTTCCACGTAATTTCCTGAACACGCACACCTGTCAGCTTGCCATCTTTACCAATAAACTCTAGCGAGTTGATATTCCATCGACGGGTACATCCTTCTTCATGACTAGAAGTAGTTTTGAGCGTACGAGGCCACAGAGGCCAAGGATTATCTGGATCTTCAGGTCCTTCAACCGGTTTTGGCATAATTTCTATTTGAGTAACGCTTTTGCAGCCTTGACGGTGAGATGTGCCTATACAATCACTTCCAGTGTCTCCACCACCAATAACGAGCACATCCTTTCCACGAGCATTCACCAGTTGGTCTTTATCAAACTCAGTCCCAGCAAGGATGCGGTTCTGTTGAGAAAGAATATCTAAAGCCATATAAACACCAGACAACTCTCTACCAGGAATATTCAAATCTCTTGCCTGGGGCGTACCTGTCGCAATAACATAAGCATCGAATCCTTCAGGTAGATTTTGCAAATCTATCGGCTGATTGTACTCGAAAACGATGCCCTCCTGTTCCATGAACTTCAGTCGACGATCAATGATGGCCTTGTTTAGCTTGAAATTGGGTATTCCGTAGCGGAGCAATCCACCAGCATTCTCATTTTTATCAAATACCGTTACCAGATAACCTCGATGGTTCAACTGATTTGCAGCTGCCATTCCAGCTGGACCAGCTCCAATAACAGCCACTGTTTTGCCATTACGTTGAGGAATATTGACACTGACATAATTCTCTTCGAATGCATGTTCAGCAATTGCACATTCGTTTTCACGAATTGTTGTTGGATCATGCTCCATCAGGTTGAGCACGCATGCTTTCTCACAAAGTGCTGGACAAACGCGACCAGTAAATTCAGGAAAATCATTCGTTGAGTTGAGCAGACGGTATGCTAATTCCCAATCCTCTTTGAAAATGGCATCATTCCACTCGGGTGGCTTATTCCCTAATGGACAAGCCCAATGACAGAATGGAACACCGCAGTCCATACAACGTGAAGCCTGCTGACGTCGATCATTACTATTTAAAGTCTGTTCTACCTCTCCGAAATCGTGAATGCGGTCGTTTATCGGACGATACCCCGCTTCTTTGCGGTGTATGGTTAAAAATGCTTTTGGATTTCCCATATTGTTATGAAGTATTCCCTATTCGCTGAAGTTGTGCGCTGCCATTGAATGAACTTTAGGAATCTACTGTATTTAATTGTTAATAATTTTCTTCTTATTTGGCGTTTGATGCTTGCATGACGAACATCTTTTACCTACCGTATGATGGAATGGATGATCGTTTATTTTTAATAATCCCTTTGTACCACGGCAATCTTCTGTTGAAGCTTCTTTACCTGTTCTTCTTGCAGTACGCGCTTGTATTCGATTGGCACAACTTGAATGAAATCTTCAATATAGTGTGACCAGTCGTCCAGCATTGTTCTAGCCAATTTACTCCCAGTATAAAGATAGTGTTGACGAACCAGTTCATGCAACTCCTTGCGGTAGCTATTCTCTTCAACTAAGTTGATTTCAACCATATCCATATTACAGAAGTAATCAAAATTGTGATTTTTGTCCCAGACATAGGCCACACCACCACTCATACCAGCGGCAAAGTTACGACCGGTTTCGCCTAAAACAACCACGCGACCTCCTGTCATATATTCGCAGCAATGGTCACCGGCACCTTCAATCACGGCAATGGCTCCCGAGTTACGTACACCGAAGCGTTCACCGACCTTACCATTGATATATAGTTCACCACCTGTGGCACCATACAAACCTGTATTTCCTGCAATAATGTTGTCTTCAGCAGCAAAATTCGAACGGATAGGAGGAAGTATCATGATGCGACCTCCACTCAAGCCTTTGGCAAAATAGTCATTGGTTTCACCTTCAAGCTTGAAGTCTACACCCTTTACAAGAAAAGCACCAAAGCTTTGTCCTGCAGAACCTTTGAATTTGATATTGATTGTTTTTTCGGGCAATCCCTCTTCACCATATTTCTTGGCAATGACACCACTGAGCATTGATCCAATGGCACGATCAGTATTTTTGATAATGTAATCAAGATTTACCTCTTCTTGATGGTCTATGGCATTTTTGGCACCATCAATGATTTGGTGATCGAGAACATCTTTTATCTTGTGCTGTTGGTCAGTGGTATGATAAAGTGAACAGCTTGCATTCTCTTCACGATAGAGCAAGCGAGTGAGGTCTAGTGTAGAAGCCTTGCTTCCCGGTTCACATGGCTTGCGTTGAATCAGTTCGGTATGACCAACAATATCATCCAACTTTGTGAATCCCATCTCAGACAGGTACTCGCGAACCTCCTGAGCCATAAACCGGAAATAATTAATCAAAAATTCATAATGACCTTTAAAATGAGCACGTAGTTCAGGATTCTGTGTAGCGACACCCATCGGACAAGTATTGAGGTTACATTTACGCATCATGACACATCCTAGCACGATGAGGGCCGCTGTACCCACTCCATACTCTTCAGCGCCAAGCAATGCCATTAAGATGACATCACGACCGGTCTTGATTTGTCCGTCGACCTGCAAGCGAACTTGTCCACGCAAGCCATTTTTCACCAGTGTTTGCTGGGTCTCAGAAAGTCCAATCTCTGGAGAGATTCCAGCAAAGCGCATGCTTGATGCAGGAGAAGCACCCGTTCCACCTTCAGCACCAGAAATAATAATAAGGTCAGCTTTGGCCTTTGCTACTCCGGCAGCAATGGTTCCTACTCCACTTTCAGCAACCAGTTTTACACTGATGGTAGCACTCGGATTGACATTCTTCAAATCAAAGATGAGCTGAGCAAGATCTTCAATAGAATAAATATCGTGATGAGGAGGTGGAGAAATGAGTGAAATACCTTTTATAGAGTGACGCGTCTTGGCAATGACATCATTCACCTTGAAACCGGGTAACTGACCACCTTCTCCAGGTTTTGCACCCTGTGCCACCTTGATTTGAATTTCTTCTGCATTAACCAGGTATTCGGTTGTGACACCAAATCTACCCGATGCTACTTGCTTAGTCTTGCTTGAAAGTGATATGCCGTCAACAGTACCATGGAAACGATCGCTGTCTTCTCCTCCTTCACCAGTATTGCTTCTTCCTCCCAACTTATTCATCGCCAGTGCAATCGCTTCGTGCGCCTCTATTGAAAGTGCACCAAAACTCATGGCTCCGGTCACAAAATGTTTTACAATGTCTTCGACAGGCTCAACCTTCTCAATATCAATAGGGTTGCGTTTGAAATCCAAGAAATCACGTATGAAGATGGCTTCATCTTTCTTGTCAGCTAAAGCTGAGAACTGCTTAAACTTCTCATAATTTCCTGTTCTCGTGGCTAATTGCAAAGTTGCAATGGTTTCCGGATTCCAGGCATGTTTAATACCATCTTTACGAAAGTGAAACTGACCCTTATCTACCAAAAAGTCAACTTGTTTCTCGGCATAGGCCTTTTGATGGAAGGTGATAGCATCGCGTGCAATGGTCTTCAAACCAATACCGCCAATGGTAGAGGTCTCTGTTCCAAAATAGGTCTTCAGCAAGGATTCTGACAATCCTATGCTTTCAAAAATTTTGGCTCCACGATACGAACGTATCGTTGAAATACCCATCTTCGCCATAATCTTGAAAAGACCTTTCTTAACAGCAGTGATGTAATTTGCCTCAGCTGTATTGTAGTTTTCCTGGATCTTTCCTTTCTTCACCAAGTCATCAAGTATGGCGTAAGTAAGATAAGGACAGATGGCAGATGCACCATAACCCAGTAAAAGAGCAGCATGCATCACTTCTCTGATTTCTCCACTCTCGATGATGAGGGCTGTCTGAACACGCTTTCCTACACTAATAAGATAGTGGTGAACAGCACTTACAGCCAACAATGAAGGAATAGATGCCTGATTTTGGTCAATATCACGGTCGCTAAGGATAATATAATTATAGCCCTCGTCAACGCTCTTTTCTGCCTGTTGACATAAGCGGTCGAGTGCCTCACGCAGTCCTTCTTCACCTCTGGCACATTCAAAACAGATGGATAGTTTGACGGTGTTAAAGCCTTTGTATCGAATATTACACAGAATATCAAGCTGAGTATTGGTCAATATCGGATGGGGCAGACGTACCATCTTGCAATTACTCTCATCAGGAGTAAGAACACCGGTACCTACCCTTCCAATGTATTCCGTGAGTGACATCACCAAACTTTCGCGAATAGAGTCAATAGGTGGATTGGTTACCTGAGCAAACTGCTGTCTAAAATAATTGAACAACAACTGTGGGCGGTCATCAAGAACAGCCAATGGGGTATCATTACCCATAGATCCAGTCGGTTCTTGGGCCTTTGTACTCATCGGAATAATGGTGTTCTCGATGTCTTCAGCATCAAAACCGAAAGCGATCTCCTGTTTCAATAAGTTGTCAACAGTGTTACTTACCTTCCTTCCGCTGTGTATTTTCTCCAACTCTATTCTGTTGGTTGAGAGCCATTGACGGTAAGGATGTTCACGAGCCAGTTCTTCCTTGATTTCACCATCATGGTAAATTTTTCCTTCTTGTGTATCAATAAGAAGAATTTTACCAGGTTGCAAACGACCCTTTTCAACAATTTCTCCTGGCTCGAAGTCCATCACACCCACCTCGCTAGCGACTACCATAGTACCGTTCTTATTGATGGTGTAACGAGCAGGACGCAAACCATTACGGTCGAGCATTCCACCGGCAAATCTACCATCACTGAACAGTAATGCTGCTGGACCATCCCAAGGCTCCATGAGGATAGAGTGGTATTCGTAAAAAGCTTTTAAGTCGTCTGATATTGGATTCTTATCATTAAAGCTCTCAGGTACCATCAAGGCCATAGCATGAGGTAACGAAAGTCCATTCATAAAGAAGAACTCGAACACATTGTCTAAAGAAGCCGAATCAGACATATTGGGTTGAACAATAGGCGATATCTCTTTAATATCGCCTATCATACTGTTGCTGAGCACACTCTCCCGAGCTGTCATCCATCCTCTATTGCCTCGGATAGTATTGATTTCACCATTATGAGCCAATAGTCGGAAAGGTTGGGCCAAACTCCAAGTTGGAAAAGTATTGGTTGAAAAGCGTGAGTGAACTAAAGCCAAACCACTCGTAAAATAATCGTTGGTCAAGTCGGGGTAATACTGCCTAACCTGCATGCTTGACAACATACCCTTATAAACAATACGCTTACTGGATAATGAACAAATATAGAAATCTTCGTTCGTGATTCTTTTTTCGATACGCTTCCGGATAAGATACAAAATTCGTTCAAAATCCTGAAGTTTTGCATCGGTTATCCCTGTAACGAAAATCTGTTTGATATCTGGTTCGGTTTGTAAAGCAGAGTCACCCAAGCACTCACTATTTGTTGGAACAGTGCGTAAGTGCATCAAAGACATTCCCTCACGTTCAATTTCTTCAATCATGATGGAAATAATGCCTTGTTGTACTTTCTCCTCTTTAGGTAAAAAGACGATTCCAGTACCATATTTTCCTTTTTCTGGAACAGGGATACCATTCAGAAGAATAAACTCATGGGGTATTTGAAGTAATATACCAGCACCATCACCGGTTTTGTTGTCGGCCCCTTCAGCACCGCGGTGACGCATGTTCTCAAGCACCTTCAATGCGTTATCTACAAGTTCATGACTCTTATTGCCATGAATGTTCACTACCATACCAACGCCACAAGCATCATGTTCGTAAGATCCACTATATAAACCGTTATCCATCATAAAATGTTATTTGGATTCAAAAATCAAAAATATTCTATCAATTTGGCTGCAAAAATACTAAAATAACTTTCCTTTTGAAACAATTTCTAAAGAAAATTTCATTTTATTATAATATTTCCTTGATTTATAACAATTTTATAGTATAAATCGAATATAAAAACGAAATAGTAATACTTCTCAACGAAAAGCTAACAAAAAATAAGTAACAATGACCATTAACCTATACTTCATTTATAGAATACTGCCATTAGAAGAATAGATTATGATGAAAGATGACACTTAAGCCAAGGCAAAAAGGATATTCTTTAAGTGAATCGACTTAAAATATAAACTTCTCCAATTTCATGGTGGCGATCTTTTCTATTTCACCAACCAACTTCACAAAGTGAGCTGAACTTGCATGAAGATCGATAGCATGCTGATCTGCCCATGTTTCACAAAACATCAGGGTTGTTGGATTCGTTGTACTTTCAAAGAAATCATAATGAATGCAACCAACATCCTGTCGCGATTTTTCAACAAGTTGTTTTGCCAATAAAATAACTTGCTCAAGGTTATTCTCGTCAGTCTGGACGAATGCGTTAAATCTAATCATCTCTTTTAATGTTTTACCGTCTTCAAAGAGTCACAATATTTACATTGTTTTCTTGAAAGAGAAAAGGGCCTATCCACCTTTACAGACGAATAAGCCCCTTGTATCGAATTTTAGAAATTTCTCATTAGAGTTGAGGACCAGCTGCTACTAGAGCTTTGCCGGCTTCATTTCCTTCGTATTTCTTGAAGTTCTTGATGAAACGACCTGCGAGATCCTCTGCCTTCTTGTTCCACTCTGTTGCATCAGCGTAAGTGTCACGTGGGTCAAGGATGTTAGTTGCAACACCTTCCAACTCTGTAGGAACTACGAAATTGAAATAAGGAATCGTCTTGGTAGGAGCTCCATTGATAGCACCGCTTAAGATACCGTCGATGATACCACGTGTGTCACGGATAGAGATACGTTTGCCGGTACCGTTCCAACCGGTGTTCACGAGATATGCCTTAGCACCGTTCTTCTCCATTTTCTTAACCAATTCTTCAGCATACTTGGTAGGATGCAACTCCAAGAAAGCTTGGCCGAAGCAAGCAGAGAAAGTAGGAGTAGGTTCAGTGATACCGCGCTCTGTACCTGCCAATTTAGCTGTAAAACCAGAAAGGAAGTAATACTTAGTCTGCTCAGGGCTCAAAATTGATACCGGAGGCAATACACCAAATGCATCAGCACTCAAGAAAATGACTTGCTTTGCTGCAGGACCTGCAGAGATAGGCTTAACAATGTTCTTGATATGATTGATTGGGTAAGAGACACGAGTATTTTCTGTTGTACTGTTATCCGAGAAATCAATCTTGCCATCAGCATGAAGTGTTACGTTTTCAAGAAGAGCATCACGTCTTATAGCGTTGTAAATATCTGGCTCAGAATCCTTATCCAAGTTAATAACCTTAGCATAGCAACCTCCTTCGAAGTTGAATACACCGTTATCATCCCATCCGTGTTCATCGTCTCCAATCAAGAGGCGTTTAGGATCTGTAGACAATGTTGTCTTACCTGTTCCAGAAAGTCCAAAGAAGATTGCAGTATTCTCGCCATTGAGATCTGTATTAGCAGAACAGTGCATAGAAGCAATGCCTTTCAAAGGAAGATAATAGTTCATCATCGAGAACATACCTTTCTTCATTTCACCACCGTACCATGTGTTCAGGATAACCTGCTCTTTAGTTGATACGTTAAAAGCAACACAAGTCTCAGAGTTCAATCCAAGTTCCTTGAAGTTTTCAACCTTAGCCTTAGAAGCATTGTAAACAATAAAGTCTGGTTCTTGATCCAATTCTGCCTGGTCAACCGGTTTGATGAACATATTTGTTACAAAGTGAGCCTGCCAAGCAACCTCTACGATGAAACGAATCTTCATGCGAGTATCTTTATTTGCTCCACAGAAACCATCTACAACAAACAAACGCTTGTTAGAAAGTTCTTTCTTTGCCAAATCATTAACAACAGCCCAAGTTGCCTCGGTCATTTTCTTGTTGTCATTCTTATACTCATCAGATGTCCACCATACTGTATCGTGTGAATTAACATCATCAACGATAAATTTATCTTTAGGAGAACGACCCGTATAAACGCCTGTCATTACGTTAACAGCGCCAAGTTCCGAAACTTGACCCTTTTCATACCCCTGAAGACTTCCTTTTGTCTCTTCTTCAAACAATACTTCGTAAGAAGGATTGTAAACAACTTCTGTTGTACCTGTAATTCCGTACTTCTCCAGTACCGACTTATCAAACTTTGCCATTTATAAAATGTATTTAAGAGTGAAAAAATATTCTGCTTATCCTGTAATTGGAATCGACCACAAAGTTAGCTAAAATATACATCAAGGCAAATTTTAACATACAATTTTTACAAATGGTCAAACCATTTTAGGTTAAAGAATTAAAAAAAATAACATTCGAATGACATTTGTAATTTTGACTTTGCAAAAGTAAATAGAATTGTATAATTTTGTATCGTGAAAATATAACATACTGTACAGAATGAAAATTATCAATTTTAGCGACCAAAACTCGATCATTAACCAATACCTGTTAGAGATAAGGGATGTAGACTATCAAAAAAACCGTCTGCTGTTTCGTAACAATATTCAGCGAATTGGTGAGATGGAGGCTTACGAAATCTCAAAAACGCTCCATTACAAATTGAAAGACATTGCAACACCCCTAGGGATAGCACATATAAATGTTCCTACAGAGTCGGTCGTTTTGGCAACAATCTTCCGTGCAGGCCTGCCCTTTCACAATGGTTTTTTAAATGTTTACGACCATGCAGAAAATGCTTTTGTTTCTGCTTATCGCGAATATACCGATGAAGAACATCACAATGTTGGCATCCATGTAGAGTATTTGGCTACTCCAAGCATTGATGAAAAGACCCTTATCATCGCTGATCCTATGTTGGCAACCGGAGGCTCTATGGAATTGGGATACAAGGCATTCCTTACTAGAGGCATTCCAAAGCGTATCCATGTAGCATGTGTCATTGCCACACCAGAAGGCATCAATCATATTAAAAAGGTATTTCCGGAAGACAAAACAACGATTTGGTGTGCTGCCATTGATCCGGGATTGAACGAACACAAATATATCGTTCCTGGATTTGGCGATGCAGGAGATTTGTGTTACGGTGGGAAACTATAATCTATAAAAGTTTTGATATCCTAATTAGGGTCGATTCGTCTTCAGAAGATTAATCTATGCCCTCTATGATTTTCATAGAGGATATAGATTTTTTTTATAAAGGACACAAAATAAATATTATCATATCTCAAACCATCTACACTAGGCATTTTGTTCTTTTGATCAGAACTTTTCGAGGAAAAGTTTGCAATATAAAAAAAAACAATGTATCTTTGCACCCGCAATTAAGCCCAGATGGCGGAATAGGTAGACGCGCTGGTCTCAAACACCAGTGAGGCAACTCATCCCGGTTCGAGCCCGGGTCTGGGTACAAGAAAGAAAGCTAAGTATTTGATAATCCAATACTTAGCTTTTTCTTTTGCTTGAATTTTCCCCACATTTTCCCCACACGTGCAAAAAATATAGCAGTAAGTCATTATTTCTTTTGGTTGAACGTAGTAAATAAGTTACCTTTGAAAAGAAATAAAGCCTATTAAATAAAAGTAATGGAACAAGGTGTTTGGCAAGAAATAGAACTGTTGTACCAGAAGTTTCAAAAACTTGGTATCAGTGAAGCGGTGGACTATGACAAGTACTACCTTTATTCTCTCATTACCCATTCCACAGCCATAGAAGGCTCAACGTTGACCGAACTTGATACGCAGCTTCTCTTTGATGAGGGAGTAACAGCGAAAGGGAAACCGCTTGTGCATCATCTGATGAATGAAGATTTGAAGCAAGCGTATGAACTTGCCAAAACTGAATCAGGCAGTCTTGTACCTATAACTCCTGCTTTTCTGAAAAGGTTGAATGCAATGTTGATGCGTACTACTGGCAGCGTTCACAGTGTGTTGGGCGGCTCTTTTGATTCTTCTAAAGGAGAGTTCCGTCTATGTGGTGTTACGGCTGGTGTTGGTGGACATTCTTATATGAACTATTTGAAAGTTCCTGCTAAGGTGGATGAACTTTGTGCGATTCTTCAAGAGAAGCAAAAAAAAATGGGAACACTTCGAGAACAATACGAATTGAGCTTTAATGCCCACCTTAATTTAGTAACTATTCATCCGTGGGTGGATGGCAACGGAAGAACGGCTCGATTACTGATGAACTACATCCAATTTTGCTATCACCTTTTTCCGACCAAAATATTTAAAGAAGATAGAGAAGAATATATTCTTTCCCTGCGCCAATGTCAGAATGAAGAAACTAATCAGCCGTTTTTGGACTTTATGGCAAGGCAGTTGAAGAAATCACTTTCTATAGAAATTGAACGATTCAATGTATCACGAAAGAAAGGGTTTAGTTTTATGTTCTGATACTATATAAAACAAGGATTGCTATTTATGAGTTTATGGTAAACTTGCATGTGGGAAAGTTTGAACATCCATAGAAAGTGCCGTACTTACCTTTCCTCAAAATGAGATGTCCTCCGCATTGAGGACAAACACCTTGATTTATTAGGCGTGAACTTCTGTATTGCCGAGCCTTTGCGTTATGCTTATGCTGTTTTAGTTTCTCTTTATCAGCGATTATGCGATTCTGGTTAATTGTCTGTATTATCCAATTTATGGTCTCCTGATTAAGAACAGCAGTTCTGTATTGTAATATAGCACGTTTTAGATTATATCTGTTTACAACTATGTTATTGTCAGCATGCACTTTTAATTCCGCACTGTTATTGAAAACGACAATTGGAATAAAAAGTATATCCGTTGAACATTTGAGCAAATGATGCAAAAATCTTACATGTCCAGCGTTTTGTTTTATCGGATTGTAAAATTGATGTTTACTTTTATAGATGGTTTGCGTCCAGTATTCACCGTTCTCTCTGCCCAAAATCCAACCTTTATATCCCTTTGTTTCAATTACAAAGACACCATAAGGTGAAACTACAATATGGTCAATTTGTGTTGAATATCCGTTACTTTCGAATAGTAAATCATTAAAAACAACATACTCTTCTGGTAACTCTTGAATCTTGTTATTCACAAGTTTTTCAGAATACTTGCCTTTCCACATTGGCATCTTCAATTTAATAAAGATTACCACTGCAAAAAAGATAACGGTGATGGCAATATGCATATTACTGATTTAATAGATTCTTTTTATCCATCTTTTACTTGATTCAAATCCCCATTGAACATGCCATCTTCTTCCTGTTACTTTATCTAACAAAAGAAATTGATATATATTTTTTGTTGGATATAATTCAAATGTTCCACAGCCTGTACCAAGAGATAGGTCTTCGTTATTAAGGGTTGCAGAACCTTCTTTATCATCATCCAAAGACCATTGTACAATTTCTATTTTCCCTGTCATTGTATCTAATTGCAGAAAATTATATATATACCCGTTGGCGGAATTAAAAGGATAAAAGAATGATGTATAAAAAGTTGTACATAT
>CALNBT010000242.1 GCA_937874345.1 uncultured Prevotella sp. | reverse complement strand
TTCTTAACGCTTTCGGAGTCTGCTTCAGAATTTAAAACCTCTTTGATATGTCTATAACGAAGCAGGCAATGAAATGTATAGAACTGTTGAACGTAAATAATTTCCAATCTAAAAATAGCATGTTTAGAATTCTGATGCTCCTTGCCATCTTCCTATCAGCAACCCTTCATACTGTTGCTAAGGTCTCCGACATATTACCGCGACCCAAACAGATAGAGAAAGCCGGTACAAAGTTATTCATGCTTCATCGTGACATAAACTTGCAAGATCCTACCGACTGTCTACCCCTGAAAGACTTTCTACGACAATACCATTGTAACATCGCTGAAAATGCAAAGGCAACCATTCAGATTATTCTGACAACAGAGATTCCCGGCACATCCGATTACAAATTGACCGGCTATGATAATGAAGCCTACGAACTATCGGTATCATCCGATCGCATCATCATCAGAGCCGTTACCCCCATCGGGGTGATGCGTGCTGCTGAGACACTTCAACAGATGGCCGAGGGTTATGCCTCCAAACCAAAGTTGGAAGCCGCCAGGATAATCGACTACCCGTCATTTAAATTGCGCGGTTACATGCACGATACAGGCCGTTCGTATATCTCCTTTGACGAGCTGAAGAAAGAAATACGACTGCTTGCACACTTCAAGGTCAACACCTTCCACTGGCATCTGACCGAAAACCAGGCCTGGCGTTTCGAGGTGAAAGCCTATCCGCAGCTTACGGCTGACACCTCAATGGTGCGTGACCGCGGAAGATATTACACACAGGCACAATGCCGTGAGCTAGAAACATACGGCAAGCGGTATGGGGTTACCGTTATTCCAGAGATTGATATGCCGGGACATAGTGCTGCATTTGAACGAGCCATGGGTCACAGCATGCAGACCGATGAGGGCGTGGCCGAACTGAAGACCATCCTTCGTGAGGCCGTCGCAACTTTTCCGTTTGCTCCCTATATCCATATCGGCGGCGACGAGAAGCAAATCACCTATCCGCAGTTTCTTCAAATCATGACCCAAGAGGTTCGGCGCTTGGGCAAGAAAGCCATCGTATGGGTGCCCAACCAGGCCCATTTCGCAGATGCCGACATGGCACAGTTGTGGAGTACGGCCGGCAAGCTGATACCCGGCATTCCCAATATCGACTGCAGATACAATTACACGAACCATTTTGATGTGTTTGCCGATGTGGTGGGCATCTACAAAAGCAATATCTACTATCAGCAGCAGGGGTCGCCCGACGTGGCAGGAGAGATCTGTGCAGTGTGGAACGACCACAAGTTGGCTACCGAGGCCGACATCCTGCGACAGAACAACTTCTACGCCAACGTTATAGCGTCTGCCTCCAGAGCATGGCAAGGCGGTGGAAAACAATATATTGAAAAAGGTGGCGTTTTATTACCTACCAGTGGGGATGAGTTTGACGACTTCCGTGATTGGGAGCGTAGATTCCTGTTTCATAAAGCACACTGTTTGCGCCACGAACCCATTGCTTTTGTTGCACAAACCCATGTGTTTTGGGGGATGAAATCAGTGGGATTGCAACAAGGCCCTCATTCCAATGTACAATACGTTGCCGGTGCGGGAGTTTATTTGCAGCACACTTGGAAAAAAACCGTTCCGGCAATCTTCGACGATCGGGCAGAAGGAGATACCGCTTATGTCTGGACATCTGTCTACTCGCCTAAGAATCAAATTGCAGGTGCATTGGTCGAACTGCAGAATTATAGCAGATCGGAACAAGACAAGGCACCCGAAACAGGGCAGTGGGATAGAAGAGGTTCTAAAATATGGTGGAACGGAAAGTTGCTTGAGCCACCAACATGGGTTCATCCGGGACAGGTGATCAACAACGAGACCGACATGGGCAATGAGAATTTCACCGGTAGACCGGCCATGAAAATATTTCTTCACAAGGGATGGAATCAAGTGCTGATGATGCTGCCAAATAAAAAGGCCGAAGGCATCCGATTAAACAAATGGATGTTTACCTTTGTGATCACCGATATTCAGGGAAAAAATGCATTGACCGATATTGAATACGATCCGCATCGCCCCGTGACCTTCCACAGGTAAATTCGACAAAGTATTTTTTGTCATGTTTGTTATAGACTAAAACAATAGCGCTATGAACAAGTTAAGATTGATCATTAAAATTTTTCTACTCATGAATGTTATTTCAAATACATTAGAGATAAACGCACAGGTTCCCCAATCGGTGAGTTTCGAACGTATCAAGGGATTCCCTTCCGACGAGAAGGGCATTGCCAAAGGCACTTCAGCATCCTTTGCCGGAACGGCCGACGGTTGTCTGATCGTAGCGGGAGGATGTAATTTTCCAGATGTTCCAGCCGCTGAAGGTGGCAAGAAAAAATATTATCAAGGCATATACGCTGCTCGCATTACCGATAAACCTACCTTGGATTGGAAATTGGTTGGCCAGCTGCCGGCAGCATGTGCCTATGGTGTTTCCATCCAACTGGCAGACGGTTTGCTTTGCATTGGTGGCAACAATTGGGACGGCAGTTTGGCACAGGTACTGAAGATTCAACTCTCTGAGGGTCGTGCAACAGTCCAGAAACTGCCCGAATTACCCGTTGCGATGGATAATTTCACGGGTAGCACCAATGGTAAAGAAGTGTCTGTTTACAATGGCGAGTATCTCTTCACCATGGACTTGCAGCATCCGGAAAACGGGTGGGCACAGGTTTCAACCTGCGATAACGAGAAACTGGGCCAGCCTGTGAGTGGCTATATCAAGGACGATTTCCATGTATGGGG
>CALNBT010000241.1 GCA_937874345.1 uncultured Prevotella sp. | reverse complement strand
CAATCCATCGGCATCCGGCTTGACTGATGTTGCCTCTTCGTTTAGTCGATTCATAGGTCGCATCGAAATTATTTAATCCTATAAATTTGATATCTGAGTCTGCAAGATATCGGTCGAGTAATACAATCGGGACAGAATGATTCGCTAAATTAGTTAGAAAGTTCTTGGTATTCTCGTATGGAACGACAATTAAACCGTCCACACCTCGATTGATAAGATTACCAACAATTTTCTTCATTTGTTCTGGCCGTTCATCTGAACTGCCAAAGAAAACGGTATAATCGTTATTTGAAGAAATGTCTTCAAATAATCTTGCTAATGAAGAAAAGAATGGGTTGGATATATCTGAGAGTACAATGCCAATGATGTGTGATCGCCCTTCTCGTAAACTTTGTGCTGCAAGATTGGGTTTGTATCTCAATTTATTTGCAATGTCAATAATTCTTTTTGCCGTATCTTCATTGATTCGGTATTCAGAAGCTTTTTCGTTCAAAACAAACGAAACCAATGTTACAGAAACACCAGCTACTTCTGCAATGTCTTTTATTGAAACCTTTCTTAATGAGGCTATACTATAACGTTTTAGTTTAAGGTCAAATATAAAAAATATTCTTTTAAAAAAGTTATGATGAGTGTTTATCTTTTTGGCATTTAACATTAACGAGCGTTCACCCTAAGTGAAGTCGCCTTCGTGATGAAATAAAAGTAGATCTATTGGACGATTCTTGTCTGGATTTGACTAGGCTAAAAGAAAAGTTTAATAGGTCTACTTTTACCAAGGATTGTATTCGTTTTCTATTTTTTACTAAAATAGCATCACTATTTTATAGATTCCGGCCCCCAATAAGGCACTCACTGGTATCGTTAATATCCAGGCAATCATTAGGTTTTGCATAATCCCCCACCTCACAGCAGATAGTCGCTTCGTGGCTCCAACACCCATAATTGAACCGGCGATGGTATGCGTTGTGCTGACTGGTATCTTGAGAAATTCGGTAAGATATAGCGTGATTGCTCCAGCAGTTTCGGCTATAACACCTTCAAAGGGTGTGACTTTGGTAATCTTTGTTCCCATTGTCTTGACAATCCTCCAGCCTCCAGACATTGTACCAACGGAGATTGCTGCAAAGCAAGAGAATGCCACCCAATCAGGAATATCAGCTACGGATTCGATTCCCATTCCAAGATGAAGAGGATGAGCAGCTATCATGGCTGCAGCAATGATTCCCATTACTTTCTGTGAATCGTTCATACCATGTCCAATACTGAATAACGCTGACGAAACAAGTTGCAGATGTTTGAACCATGAAGTGGCTTTAAAATGAGGTACATTCTTAAATCCATA
>CALNBT010000240.1 GCA_937874345.1 uncultured Prevotella sp. | reverse complement strand
TTGCCTGGTTCATTGCCGACACATATTCCAATCGAGATGTAGCCTGTGTCTCATACCGCAACTTGGCCGCCGATTCAAAATTACTGTAAACAGAATCCAGTTGGATATATGTCTTCAACCGCTGCTGGGCAACAAAAGCATTGGCATAGTCAATACTAACTTCGCGTCGAAGGTCTGCTTCCACTACTTTTCCTGTTGCTTTTGAAACCTCTACACGCTGTTTTTGATATTTACTGCGGGCACCCATACCCAGTACATCCAAGTTTTGCCTGATGGCAAGAAGCGTCCATACTTCCTCACTCTTGCGTCCCAGCTCTTCGGCTCCAGTTGAAATTTCGGTTTCACCGATATCTTTTGCTGTTACTTGGAGTGCTTTGCTCATTTCAAGCTCCATTTGGGCAGCTTTCATCGTTGGATAATATTGCAATGCTTTGGCTATAGCCGAATCAAGCGAGATTGTTTTTTGGGCATGAACACTCACAGGAACCAGTTGTAAAATAGCCAGTACAGCCACCACGCTAACGACCTTCTTGTTTGCGAATCTCCTATTCCATCGCTCTTCTAAGGCGTAAAGAACCGGAACGACAATGACCGTCAGCAGCGTGGCCGTAAAGAGTCCACCGATAACAACCGTTGCCAACGGGCGTTGCACCTCAGCACCCGCCGAACCCGAAACGGCCATCGGAAGGAAGCCAAACATGGCTGCCAACGCCGTTAGCAAGATAGGCCTCACACGCTCCGAGGTTCCTCTAAGGATACGTCTATTCAAATTGGTCACCCCTTTCGCCTTTAAATCATTAAAACGATTGATCAGCACCAAACCATTCAGCACCGCTACCCCAAAGAGTACAATGAACCCCACACCCGCAGAGATGGAAAAAGGCATCCCTCTCACAACCAACGCAAATATACCACCAATGGTTGCCAAGGGAACCGCTACAAAAATCATCAGACTCTGCTTAACCGATTTCAAGGCGAAATACAACAAAATAAATATCAGTGACATCGCAATAGGCAGTACAATGGCTAGACGCGAACTGGCTTCCTGCAGCTTTTCAAACTCTCCGCCATAGGTAATATGATATCCGGTTGGCAATTTGAGTTTCTTATCCAACTGATGTTGGATATCGTTCACCAACGATTTTACATCCCTATCACGCACATTGACCCCCACATAAATTCGACGAGAGGTCTGGTCGCGCGAAATCTGCATCGGACCCGGCTGATAGGAGATATTTGCAACCTCGCTAAGCGGTATCTGAGTACCGTCAGCTGTGTCAACAAAAAGATTTTCAAGGTCTTTGATATCCGCTCTATTCTGTTCGCTCAGTCGGACAACCAGATCGAAGCGCTTCTCTCCTTCGAACACCACACCTGCCTTTTGTCCTGCAAAAGCCGCACTGACATACTGGTTGAGCTTGTCTATCTGCAATCCATATTGAGCCAATTTTTGCCTGTCATATTGAACAGTAATCTGAGGCAACCCCATGGTACGCTCAAGGGCAACATCGGCTGCACCAGGAATTTTGCTGATGATACCCGCCATCTGCTCACCCAACCGATTCAGTTCATTTAAGTCATCACCATACAGTTTTACAGCAATATCTTCACGAACACCTGTCAACAATTCGTTAAAGCGCAGCTCTACAGGTTGTGAAAACGAGAAATTCAATCCAGGCAGCGTACTCAACTTCTTTTTTATTTTTTCAATCAGTTCTGCTTTTGTTTTCGCTGATTTCCATTTACTCATATCCTTCTCCAAAATGATAAATCCGTCTGTAAAGTCAAACCCCTGTGGATCCGTTGGAATATCTGCAACACCAATACGAGAGCACATTGTTTTTATTTCTGGAAACGAAGATAACAACAATTTCTCTACTTCACTTTCGCGTTGAATGGTCTCAGAAAGAGAACTGCCAGGGCGTAAGAATGTCTGCATCGCGATATCACCTTCATCGAGACTAGGAATAAATTCCCCACCCATACGGGCAAAAGTAAATCCGGTGATTACCAACAATACAAGAGCCACTGATAATACAACGGCTTTGTGACGCAATGACGAAAACAACACAGGGCGGTAAGCACATAAAATGTTATGCATGAGTCGGGTGCTCATCTTCTCCAGTTTTGTTTCTAGTCGCGCGAATCTTCCATTCGGATCTTCAAATGGTTTCAACCATAGCGATGAGATCATGGGCACATAAGTAAGACAAAGAATGATAGCTCCTATAACTGCAAACGAGAAGGTATATGCCATGGGTGAGAACATCTTGTCACTAATGCCGGTCAGGAAAAGGATGGGCGTAAACACAATGAGGATGATAAGCTGTCCGAAAAAGGCCGAGTTCATCATGGTCGACGCCGACTGACAACTGATCTCTTTCATGTCTTCTTTGGTCAAAGCGCCTTGCAGTTTCTTCATCCTGCTCTCCACTTTGTGTACGATTCCCTCGACAATAATCACGGCACCGTCGACTATAATACCAAAGTCGATGGCTCCCAAGCTCATCAGGTTGGCCCAAACACCAAATATCCGCATTAATATGAAGGCAAAAAGCAATGACAGGGGGATAACAGATGCCGTGATCAGTCCGCCACGAATGCTTCCCAGCAGTAATACCAGAACAAAGATAACAATCAGTGCTCCTTCGATTAAGTTTCTGGCAATGGTGCTGGTGGTACGGTCAATCAAATTAGAACGATCTAAGAAAGGTTTAATTTCGATGTCTTTCGGCAGTGACTTCTGTATACTTATCATCCGTTCTTTTACATCTGTAACCACCTTATTTGAATTAGCTCCCTTCAGCATCAAAATCATACCGCCAACTGCCTCATGCCCATCTTGCATGAAAGCGCCAAAGCGGACCTGTGAGCCATAGCGCACATCATCAGCAACATCACTGATCAGTACCGGTACACCACCCTTGTTTTTCACCACGATATTTCGAATGTCATCGAGGTTCTTGACCAATCCCTCTCCACGTATAAAATTGGCCATATGGTTTTTCTCAATATATGCACCGCCGGTATTGACGTTGTTTTTACGCAATGCTTCGAACACTTCTCCGATGGTAGTCTTCATCGAATTGAGCTTTTCGGGACTAAGTGCCACCTCATACTGCTTGATGCTACCACCAAACGAATTAACTTCAACGACACCAGGAATCAATGACAACTGTCGCTTTATGACCCAGTCCTGAATTGTACGCAATTCCTGAATCGTATAACGTGAGGGATCTTTGGGTACCAATGTGTACTGGTATATTTCACCAAGTCCGGTGGAGACAGGTCCCATCTCGGGCGTTCCGAAGCCCTCGGGTATTTGCTCCCTCACCTCTGAAATCTTTTCGTGAACCAATTGCCTAGGTAGATAAGTACCCATGTTATCTTTAAAAACGATGGTGACGACCGACAAGCCAAATCTGGAAATAGAGCGGATGTCTTCTACTCCCGGAAGGTTTGCCATAGCCAGTTCTACCGGATAGGTAACGAATTGTTCTATATCGGCTGTTGAGAGGTTTTGGGCAACAGTAATTACCTGAACCTGATTGTTGGTTATATCCGGTGTAGAATCGACATTGATGGTGCGCAGTGAGTAGATTCCACCGAAAATGATAAAGACCACAAGTAGCACCACGACAAACTTATGATGTATGGAAAAATAAATGATTTTGTTAATCATGTCAAATGAATTTGATGAATACAACATTCAGGGTTGTACGCATGATACAGCCCAAGAAAAAACAAGTAACGATGATTAAGCAAACGGGGGGCCGCGCCTTACTTCAGACCACCTGAACACTTTGGCTGGCATTAGATAAGGATGACCGGATGGACGGACAATTTGACAAATTTGAATGAGGCTGAATCCACTTGACTGAGGTAAAGTGGCACAGAGATAATGAAAATGGTCGGCAATGGATTGGCTGATCTGCTGTACCATGTGTGTGTCTGCCAAATAAGTTTTGGCATTTTCTACAGCACAATGATCCATGTCAGTATCGTCACCCGGCTGAGGCATGTGCCCTGTATGCTGGTCATTGATATGACCATCCTGCATGCACTCTTCGACCACAAAACATATTTGATTGTGATGATGGTGGTGTAAATTTATGGTTAACGATAGTAAAGCAAGTGTTGCCAACCATAAATTCAGTATGTAGACAATTCTCTTCATCGGTCACAAAGATACAATTTTATCGGCTAAATGAATAAATGTAAAGGTAAGAAAATAAAGAAGTAAGAAAATTTTGTTGTTTTGTGGTTTCATCTTTTATTCGGTAAATGGCATTGAAGGGATGTGGGCATGCCTAATGGTGATAAGATATGGATGATAAAGGTGTTAAAGCTTCAACATGCGGTTTACTTAGCCACAAAGGTTCATAGATAACATCAAGATCCTACGGCGCAATATGTACGCAATCGTGCTTTAAGAGCATGCATATCGACCTACAAAACCATTGATATTGTAATGCAAAACCATTGAAACTGTAAAATGATGCCGCTTTCTTCGATTAAAGCACGCAAATACTTCGATGCAATGTCTTCGTTAAACCAGTTTTTGAATTTTGAGTATCCAAAACTGTTTAACAATATGCCACTATTAAAATAAATATCTTTACCTTTGCAACAATTCAAGCAAAATTGAGTTAATAAAACAGCGTCATTTCAAGGTAATTGATTACCTGGAACGAGAACAACAATGACAATAACAAAAAAACACGTTCAAAACAAACTCTCGATGACTGTTGGCGCGATAATGAAACATATTATGAAAAAAGTAGTCTTCTATATTCTACTGCTACTGGCATTGTGTCCTATGGCAGCGTTTGGTCAATCTACAATGACAGATGATCAGTTGATGGAATTTGTTCTGAAGGAAAATGCATCCGGAACATCTCAATCACAGATTGTCACCAAACTGATGCAACAGGGTGTCAACATTGAACAAATAAGACGGGTAAGAGAAAAGTACGAACGGCAGAAGAAGCAAGGGGGACTTGGAAATGTGGCCGACCAGACTGTGGGCGAGGCAGAATCGCGCATGCGTCAGTCTAACGGACAGTCCAAAAAGGGTAACGATAAATATAATACGATCAAGACTCCTCAGAAGGACCAATCACAACTGTCAAACGGTAGAGTTCAAGGACAGTATCAGTATCAAGATCAATATGATGAGAATAGTCAGGACTTTATCAACATGAGACAAGAGTTGGACCTATTGACACCAACCGACTCATTGAAATTGTTAAGACAGATATTAGACCGGCAGGCAGCAAACAAACAGAAGGTCTTTGGAAGAGATATCTTCAATAATAAAGATCTGACTTTTGAGCCTAGCATGAATATTGCCACGCCCCTGAATTATAAACTGGGACCAGGCGATGCGGTATATGTAGATATCTATGGTGCATCACAAAAATCTGTTCAGTCAACTGTTTCTCCCGATGGTGACATCAATATAGAAGGATTTGGGCCCATTCAGGTTAGCGGACTGACGATCGAACAGGCCAACCAACGTCTGCGTTCACAGTTGGGAGCACGCTACAGCAGCAGCAAAGTAAGACTGACACTAGGTCAAAGTCGCACCATTACCGTAAATGTCATGGGCGAGGTCAAAGCCCCTGGAACCTATACCGTTTCAGCCTTTGCAACGGTGTTCCATGCATTGTATCTGGCTGGTGGTACCAACAATTTGGGAACACTGCGCAATATCAAGATCTACAGAAACAACAAATTGATTTCATTGGCCGACGTCTACGACTATATTCTAAACGGCAAGATGACAGGAAATGTACGCTTAGCCGACAACGACGTGATTTATGTTGGCCCATACGACTGTTTGGTAAACATTACCGGTAAAGTAAAAAGACCGATGTTCTATGAGATGAGCCCAAAGGAAAGTGTTGGAACTTTACTCAAATACACAGGGGGCTTTACAGGAGATGCATATCGTAAAGCGGTCAGGGTGTTTAGAAAAACCGGGCGCGACTACTCGGTATTCAATGTCAACGAGTTTGATATGTCCTCGTTCCATATCGCTGACGGCGACTCCATAGCCGTCGATTCGATCATTCAGCGTTACGAGAATACTGTTGAAATAAAAGGTGCAGTATTCAGACCGGGTCTCTACCAATGGGGTGGAGACATCAATAGCGTACGTACGCTCATTCAACATGCAGAAGGACTCAAGGAAGAAGCCTTTACTGGGCGCGCCATCATCCATCGAATGAAAGATGATCGTACTTTGACGGTTGTGCCGGTGGATGTTAAAGGTATCATGAATGGTACGGTAGCAGATATCCCATTGAAAGAGAACGATGTGCTTTTCATTCCGACAAAGAGCGAAATGATGCAGCAGCAAACGATCACGATTCATGGAGAAGTGCAGTACCCAGGCGTTTATAAATTTGCAGATAATGAAACTTTGGAAGACTTCGTTTTGCAAGCCGGAGGCTTGAAGGAATCGGCATCAGTGGTTAAGGTAGACGTTGCCCGTCGCGTCGTGGACCCCAAGGCTATAACCACCGACTCGATTGTTGCAAAAACCTACAGCTTTGCATTGAAAGACGGATTTGCGGTTGATGGTCAAGCCGGATTTACCCTTGAACCTTTTGATGAGGTTTATGTACGCAAGAGTCCTGGCTATTACGAGCAACAGAATGTAAGTATTGAAGGCGAAGTTGTGTTTGGAGGAACCTATACTTTGAGCAATAAAAACGAACGATTGAGCGACATCATCAAAAAAGCAGGTGGCATCACCAATATGGCTTACGCACAAGGAGCCCGTCTGGAGCGTCGTATCACACCCGAAGAACGATTGAGAATGCAGACCGTCTTAAGACTGGCAAAGACCCAGACAGGGAAAAAAGATACACTAGACCTGAGGACCCTAGATTTGGGAGAAACCTATTATGTGGGCATTGAATTGGATAAGGCTCTCCAGGCTCCTGGTGGAAATGCCGATATAACGTTGCGAGAAGGTGACAAAATTATCGTTCCTCAATATAACCCAACCGTAAAGATCAGCGGAAACGTGATGTATCCCAATACCGTTGCCTTCGAAAAAGGCAAAAGCCCATCGTGGTACATCGATCAGGCCGGCGGTTTTGGCAACAGATCAAAGAAAAGCCACACCTACATTATCTATATGAACGGTATGGTAGCCCGTGTGGGCCACAATGCGAAGGTTCGTCC
>CALNBT010000239.1 GCA_937874345.1 uncultured Prevotella sp. | reverse complement strand
CAACGAATATGTTCACATGCTGGTGCCAGGTGCCGTGCTGTCGGTTAACTATTGAGGCAAACAGCATCCATTGGCCTGATCGAAGGTAATGGCGTTCAGTCAAGAGAACGCCAGAGAATGTTTCGCAACATCATACAAGTCAATAACAGATGACTTACTTGAAATTGAAAGAAAATCTGCTTGTTACCGGGTTGGTGGCTTTGTCTGCCATCCCTGTCATGGGTAAAAAATCGGTAAAGCCCAATATCATCTTCATCATGTGTGATGATATGGGTTATGGTGATTTGGCCTGTTACGGTCAGCCGTATATCAGTACGCCCAATATCGACCGCATGGCACAAGAGGGCATACGCTTTACCCAAGCGTATGCCGGGGCTCCCGTCAGTGCACCCTCAAGGGCCTGTCTGATGACCGGTCAACACTCGGGACATACAACCGTCAGAGGTAACAAGGAATACTGGCCCAACGCACCGAAGGTACGGTATGGCATCAACGAAGATTACGCCGTTGTAGGACAGCAACCGTATGATGCCAACCATATCATCATCCCGGAAATGATGAAGGCCAACGGTTACAAGACGGGAATGTTCGGCAAGTGGGCCGGCGGTTACGAAGGCTCTGTTTCAACTCCCGACAAACGGGGCGTGGACGAATTCTATGGCTACATCTGTCAATTTCAAGCCCATCTCTATTTTCCCAATTTCCTCAACGAATACAGTCGTGCCAAAGGCGATACGGCAGTACGTCGCGTGGTGCTCGAAGAGAATATCAACTATCCCATGTTCGGCAAGCAATATCACGAACGCTCTCAGTATTCGGCTGCCTTGATCCATCAAAAAGCATTAGATTGGATAGATCATCAGGACAACCAGCATCCCTTCTGCGGCATCTTTACCTATACCCTACCTCACGCCGAATTAGTCCAGCCAGACGATTCGCTGGTAGCAGCCTATGAAAAGAAATTCTTTGTGGACAAAACCTGGGGAGGTAGCAAAGACAGCCGTTACAACGCTGTTGAGCATACCCATGCACAATTTGCTGCGATGATTACGCGACTGGATGGCTATGTAGGACAGATCTTTGCCAAGCTGAAGGAAAAAGGACTGGACCAGAATACACTCGTCATCTTTACGAGTGACAACGGTCCTCACGAAGAAGGTGGCGGCGATCCGGAATTCTTTGGACGAGACGGCAAACTGCGCGGCATCAAACGTTCATGTTACGAGGGTGGCATCCGCATCCCATTCATCGCCCGGTGGCCCGGGCATGTGGCAGCCGGCCAGACAAACGATCTGCAATTGGCGTTTTACGACATCATGCCCACCTTTAGCGAGCTTGTCGGTGTGAAGAATTTTCCTGCAAAATACCGTAATAAACAGTTGAAGAACGATTACTTTGACGGTATCTCCATCCTGCCAACCCTCCTTGGAAAGGACCAACAGGCAAAACACGACCATCTATACTGGGAGTTTTCTGAAACCAATCAGATCGCTGTTCGAAAAGGCGATTGGAAAATGGTTGTCATCAAAGGCGTGCCCCACTTGTACGACCTGTCTGCCGATCTTCATGAAGACCACGACATCGCTGCCCAACATCCTGACATCGTCAAGCAGATGGTTGACATCATCTACCAAGAACATGTTGACAGTTCGACCTACCCTGTCACTTTGCCGAAACAATAGAGGTTATCGCATCAGAATAATTCGAAACGTAACCACTTTTTTCTATTAATGTCAACTTCGTTCTTTCTATATGTTATTTCCAGAGAAGAA
>CALNBT010000238.1 GCA_937874345.1 uncultured Prevotella sp. | reverse complement strand
ATATTTGAGGGCGTCCTTACTTAACCAGGACAACCAGGTACTTGCTGGTACTCCAGAATATTTCAGGATTGGTAATCCGCAGTACATACTGCTTGTTGGCATCGCGTTCGAGTGTATAACTGCTAGAAGGATGCATGGTCAAAATCTTAGCAGACTTTGAATATAGTTTCACTTCTTTGTCAACACGGATATCAATCTTGGTGAAATAACTCTTGTTGAAGTTAGATTGCAAGACCTTGTCATCCATCAGGATACGCTGTTCTCTCAGCTCTTTTTTTGTTCCAAACACAAACCAAGCAGTATTTAACTGCTGGTCTTGTATGTTGATTGTCTGCGATTTCTTGCTACTTTCGGTGGACAAGTTCGACACATTTGAGTTCAGATTGTTGATCGTTTCATCCAATTCAGAGATATGAATATCTTTGGCATCCAATTCGACACGCAGTTTCTGAAGCTCCGTATTCTTAGCCTCCAGCTGCTTGGTCATATCATCCAAAGCCTTTTTCAAGGCATCACCTTTCACTGAACTCTGCTGCAACTGATTGCGCAATTTCGCTATCAGTTCCCGATTTCGGGTCATAGTGGTAGAGATAAACTGGATGTTCTCGCGCATCTGCTGCTCACGATTGGCTCCTTCACCTTCCTTTGCAATGTTGACTCTGTTTTCTGCTTCATTGATGGCTCTGAACCCGTCTTGAATTTCATTGAGAGTTCCCATCATATCATTCATTTCATTGTCTTTCTGAGCAATCACTTTCTTCAAAGAATCTTCCTGAGAAAAAGCTAATGTCTCAGCAGGCTTTTTATTGTCTTTACAGCCATAGAAAGAGAAAGACAATAGAGACAAAATGACAAATCCTATTAGTTTTTTCATACTTCTTCTTTTTTTAGTTTCTTACTTATATTATTTCCAGCTAACACAATGACGAATTCACCACGAGGTGCATTTTCTTTAAAATGAGCAAGAACCGCTTCTAGAGTGCCGCGAACGCTTTCCTCATGAATCTTTGATATTTCACGTGCCACACTTACCTGACGATCTGCACCAAATACTTCTGTAAATTGTTCTAGTGTTTTCAATACCCGATATGGCGATTCGTAAAAAATCATCGTCCTTTTTTCATCGCGGAGTGATTCCAGATAACTCTTCCTACCCTTTTTCTGTGGAAGAAAGCCCTCGAAACAGAACCTGTCACAAGGCAGTCCAGACGAAACAATTGCAGGGATACATGCTGTGGCCCCAGGCAACGTCTGTACGGTTACACCGGCATTGGCAGCCTCTCTTGAGAGTAGAAAACCGGGGTCACTGATTCCTGGTGTTCCAGCGTCACTGACCAAAGCAATGGTCTGCCCCGCTTTTAACCGTTCAATGATACCTGCAGAAACCCCATGTTCATTAAACTTATGATAAGACATTAAATGATTCTGAATACCATAATGCTTTAAAAGATTGCCCGAGGTACGAGTATCTTCTGCCAGCACCAAATCAGCCTCTTTCAAAATGCGGATTGCCCGCATCGTCATGTCTTCCATATTTCCCACCGGTGTGGGGACGATATACAGTATTCCCATATTTTGGCAAATATACTTAAATAATCAATACCAGCAAAAATTCTGTCAAATTCTTTGCAATTTTTAAAACGTCTTCGTACTTTTGCAATGATATGGCAGAAGATTTTACAGGCGAACGACATCGGTCTGGAAGAATAGAAGTGATTTGCGGTTCAATGTTTTCTGGTAAGACAGAAGAGTTGATTCGTCGTTTGAAACGTGCGACATTTGCAAGACAGCGAGTAGAGATTTTCAAACCGTCAATTGACACCCGGTATTCGGAAGACAATGTGGTTAGTCATGATCAGAATGCCATTCCTTCTACGCCAATCGATTCATCATCCAGCATTTTGCTTCTTTCGTCCGACATGGAAGTTGTTGGCATAGATGAAGCTCAGTTTTTAGACGAGGGCGTGGTAAACGTTTGCAATGAAATGGCAAACCGGGGCATCAGGGTCATCGTTGCCGGACTGGATATGGATTACAAAGGCGTTCCCTTTGGGCCGATTCCAAACCTATGTGCCATTGCAGACGAGGTTACCAAGGTTCATGCCATCTGTGTTAAATGCGGTGCCTTGGCCTATGTCAGTCATCGCTTGGTTCATAACGACAAGCGGGTTTTACTGGGCGAGAAACAAGAATACGAACCTTTATGCCGTGACTGTTTTCAGAAAGCAATCAAAGAGGAGCAGACTCTGAAAGAAACTCCGCATCAGGAATAACGCCATCCACCATCAATCATTAACAAAATAACAATATGGCCAGAGAAGAAATTACGTTTGACAAGTTCATTCGTTGGACAGGTATTTTGATTTTAGTTATCGCCGTGTTTTACTTTGTCAACATTTTGAGCGGTGTTTTACTACCATTTTTCATTGCATGGCTATTTGCTTACCTGCTCTATCCCATTGTAAAGTTCGTCCAATACAAACTGCATGTAAAAATAAGGGCATTGGCCACGATCATCACCATGCTGTTTACAATCCTTGTTCTTGTTGCAGTTATTTATGCAATCATCCCACCCATGATTGAGCAATTTGGAAAGCTCAGCGACATCATGACGCGCTGGATCAACCAAACTGCCCATACAAATGATTTCACCGCAGTCATCTCACATTGGATTGTGAGAAACCAGGCAGAAATCGAACGTTTTCTGACCAGCAAAGATTTTGGAGAAATCGTCAAGACAACCATGCCAAAACTATTTAGCTTTGTGGGGCAGACGGCCAGTATTATCATCAGCATTGTTGCATCGCTGATAACCTTGTTATATACTTTCTTTATTCTTCAAGACTATGAAACGCTTACCGAAAACTGGATCCGCATTTTTCCAAAGAAGCACCGCCCTTTTTGGAACGAACTCATGAAGGATGTTGAACGGGAATTGAACAACTACATTCGAGGTCAATCACTCGTGGCATTATGCATGGCTATTATGTTCTGTATCGGGTTTACCATCATGGACTTTCCAATGGCTATCGGTCTCGGCATATTAATTGGCATCATGGACTTGGTACCATACCTCCATACCTTCGCTATCATCCCCACCGCATTCCTTGCCATGCTGAAGGCCGATGATACGGGGCAGAATTTTTTGATTGTCTTTGGTCTGGCATTAGGTCTATTTGTCTTGGTCCAAACGATCACTGATATGTTTGTCACACCAAAAATCATGGGAAAAGCGATGCGGCTGAACCCAGCCATCCTGTTGCTTTCATTATCTGTCTGGGGGTCCCTGCTCGGTTTTATAGGTCTGATCATCGCATTGCCGTTAACGACCCTGATTATCGCTTATTGGCAAAAATACGTAACCAAAGAGAAGAAAGAGGAAGAAGAACCTCCAATAGGAGTAGAGGAACAAAATGTTAAATAAATTAAACGAATAAAAATAATCAATATCGTAATTTTATCTCTCAAGATTTATTTGTACCTTTGCACTCGCTTTCAAACGTAAAGCAAACGTTGATCCGCTAGCTCAGCTGGTAGAGCACAACACTTTTAATGTTGGGGTCATGGGTTCGAGCCCCATGCGGATCACAAAAGACGGATTTAGAGGGATACTGATAAAGTATCCCTCTTTTCGTTTATATACATGCACTTGCGTTCCAATTCGTTGGTTTAGAGGGATTAATACCATTGTTTAACCC
>CALNBT010000237.1 GCA_937874345.1 uncultured Prevotella sp. | reverse complement strand
TATTTATCTTTGTGCCGTACAATAAACATTTAGTATGAGTAGAAAGACATTTGGTAAGGTTATGCCAAAACCCGTGACTCAGAATTTGGAGTTAATGGGCGAGCAGATTATGCTGGCACGTAAACGGAGGCATTTCACCATGCAAGATATTGCAGACAGGGCAACCGTGACACGTCTTACGGTGTCGAAGGTGGAGCATGGCGACCCCTCGGTGGCAATGGGTATTTATGCCCGCGTGCTTTATGCACTCAATCTTGAAAACGACATCAAACTGATTGCCGGTGACGATGCCCTGGGTCGTGACCTTCAGGATGCGGAGCTTAAAAAATAGAATAGTATGGAGAAGATATATGTATATGCTGACTTTGACTTTCTGGAGCAGACAGAGGAGATAGGCGTACTCTCTTATGAGCGTGTAAGGGGCAACGATCACTTTGCCTTTGAATTCTCACGTGAGTGGTTGTCCCGTCATGGGGGCGTGATTCTTAGTGGTGATGTGATGAACGTCAGAGGAATGCAATATCCCAGGCAGGGTAACTCTGTGTTTGGTTTCGTTAAAGATTCTTTCCCTGACAGATGGGGCCGGGCTCTTCTGGACAGAAGGGAACGACTGGCAGCGCAGGAAGAGCATAGACCCGTGAGGACGTTAAGCAATTATGACTATTTGGTGGGTATAGAAGATCTGACGAGGATGGGTGGCATTCGGTATCGTACAGAGAACAATGGCGCATTCATCAACTCAAACTCGCGATACAGTGTACCGCCACTTGAGAGTCTTAGAGCATTGTGTGATGCCTGTCAAGAGATCGAATCGGCTGAAGAACGTAATGAACTTCCCCAGCAGCGTTGGCTTGACCAACTTGTTGACCCAGGTTCTTCACTCGGTGGTGCCCGGCCAAAGGCCAATGTAGTGGACACAGATGGACGGCTTTATGTTGCCAAATTCCCATCGAAAAAAGACCTTGAAGATACCGAATTGATAGAGCATTTCTCTCATATTCTGGCACGTAAAGCGGGTATCGATGTGGCTAACACTCGTGTCATTCCCATTTCAAAGGACAGGCATCTGCTGTTATCTGAGCGATTCGATAGAACCCCAGAGGGCAAGCACAGGCATTTCGCATCAGCCATGTCACTTCTTGGTCTAGACGATGGAAGTGGTGCCGGCACGGGTAATGGCTATCTTGACATTGTAGATTTTATCGTGCGAAATTGCACAGATGTTCAACAGAACCTACATGAGCTCTATCGTCGCGTGGCCTTCAATGTTCTCTTTGGAAACACTGACGACCATTTCCGCAATCATGGCTTCATACTCACCCCGAAAGGTTGGACGCTCTCGCCTGCCTACGATATCAATCCATCAACAAAGACTCACCAGTGTCTGTTGATCAATGAAAATACCGAGCTATCAGACATTAATGCTCTGCGAGATTCGAGCGAGAGCTATATGCTTGACAGAGGAGACGCTTCTGATATTATTAATGAAGTAACCAGTGTCATTAGTGATTGGCAAAGAGTAGCCACAGAGAATCAAATCCCCGTTAAAGTGCTGGAGCAATATGAAGATAGATGGACTCATTACACATCATAGACTAACTTTTGTACCGTCAAACAATAACGCCAGGAATTGTATAGTTCTCCGGTTTGCAGTATATAATCTGTCTCTGAACGTTTATACAACTAATAATAATGCCCAAATCACTATCAAATGACAAGGATAGAAAGCATAGAAAAGGAACTTTGAATAGGAGCCTTTTATAAAGCCTCGTTCCCCGTTGTACAAACTGATCAAACCGAAAGATGCCAGAATGCCCAAGGGATGGAAGTCATAAAACAAAGGCAAGGCAAAAAGCAATTGAAGTAGCGGTTTATCCTTGAATAGATAGAACATCAACACCAATGCTACACCTTGTATTCCATAATCTGTATTTAAGACGGAAGTGGCAAGGGCGATAACCAGTACAACTAGAAAAGGCAATATTTTATGGTTTTCCAACTTATCCAAAATAGCTATGCAGCAAAGTCCGGCCAATAAGGTAAACAACACGTTGTGCGATCCATCGGTGTGAAGCAGCATCCATGGTATTTCAGAAATGAATGCGAATATCAGCAGATGGCGCCCATAATCCCATTTCCTGCGAGTATGCCGATAACCTTCCGCGATGAGAAAGGCAAAGATGGGAAAGGCTATACGTCCAATGCCTCGCATACATTCATATTCCCATCCGTCACTTACGAAATAACAGGCTGTATGGTCAATAACCATTGTCACCATTGCAATGACCTTCAGACTGCTGCCGGACAAACACTGACCTCTCATTCCTTATTTTCAATTTCTTTCCCTGAAAGTTCTGCTATCAAGGTATCTATCTCGTCATTCACTCGTTTGAAATTACGGTTAAGCATGATCTCCTTTTCTCTGGCCGAAGAAAACTTATAAATTTTGGGGAGTTTCTGATAGTTATTTTCTTCTCTTTTAATTTTATCCATATCAAAATGTGTCTTGCAGAAATACTTGGTTGTCTTAAACTCTTCTGATTCTTCAATGTCAAAAGAGGAAAGCATGTTCTTATCTGTCGGCGTAAAATCCCTGGCTGCTTGACCCGCCAGCCAACCGGTAGCCATGTCCGCAATTTTGGCGGCAGGCACCAGATAATCCATCTTTTCCGATATGGAAGTGGATACCTTTTGATCGTTAATGGTAATCGATTTGGAGGTCTGCTTGGCCTTACCGAACACATCATTCTGTGCCCATTCCAGCGTTTCCTTATTGCGGGCAGCCCCCATGAAAATGTTACCGCATGTGGTGATAATCTTCAGCATACCGTTCTTGCCATAGTCCGCCTCCAATTGTGGCAATTCCTGAAATCCGAGCGTGACGGCGACTTTGTTACTGCGTGCCGTACCAATCAGTCGATCTATCTTGTGGAAGTATAGCGTTGGCAGCTCGTCTACAACGATGGAGATGGGGATGTTTCCCTTGCTGTTGACTCTGGTTACCAGCCGATTTAAGATGAGGGCATTCAGCGATCCGATGACCTGTTCCTTCTCGGGGTCATTGGCAATGACAAGATAGGAAGGATGATTCCTATCCGATATTTTTAAATCGAAATCATCACCTGTAAATACCCAGTAAGCTTCCGGCGAAACTAAACGTGCCGCATTCACCCTCAAGGTACCTACCATGCCTTCCAACTGATCCATCGCCTTGTTTTGCCAAGCCGATTGGAAGGGTGCCATCAGTGACATGATTTTCTCATCCTGCATCAGAATGTCAAACACATCTCCATAAGGCTTGCCCAGGAAGGATAATACATGCGGCATATCCGAATATTCGCCCGTAATGGTATCGGGTTCCACTTCATTACCTGCATCATCTTCGTACCATGACCTGGTAATGACAACAAGGTTGCCATTTCTGTCTTCATAACTGAATCCGTCCAAATCCACGAACATATCATCCTCATCCGTCGAGACATTGCATCCCTGGCTGTCTGTGAAATCAAGGACCGTATGACCTTTCTCATCGATGGCGTTATAGTCCATCCAATTCTTAATGACAAGACAAAGTTTTCTATCATTGTAGAGCACGTAGCGTTGCAGCTTTCTTCCTTTCTTGAATCCTGCCGGGTGAAAATTCACAAAGAAATAAATGATAGATGCTAAAAAATTCTCTGCCGAATTCTGAAAGAAAGCTTCGCTGCCACCTCTCTTGTCGCCACCTTTATTTAGAGACTCCAGTAGTGTCGCTGCCGTTTCCGAGGCACCTGCCAGGTCGGGAATGTATTTTCGTTGAATGGGATTGATACGGTTGGAATATTCCACATCCGTAAAGTTCACAAGGTGAAAACCGCATCCTTTGGGTAAATGTCCATACCG
>CALNBT010000236.1 GCA_937874345.1 uncultured Prevotella sp. | reverse complement strand
ACTTCGTTACGTTCCTCGGCAAACTCACGGGCTTGTTTTTCCTTTTTGAGGTTGGTTGCCAACTCAATCAGGAAGTCTGGTTCATTCAATGCACGTTCGATTGTTCTCTCAGTCAAGTAGGCACCATTCTTTCGGATTGATGGCAGAACTTCCTCGACAACCCAATCTTGAAATTTCTCGGCTGCAGGTAGCTTGCTACGCATCACTAATCGGTAGATGTCACTTTCCGGAATATACTTCGTTGGCTGTAAAACTACCGTACCGCACTGATTTTCAGAGGGGGTGGACAAAATGGCTCCCCCCTTACAATGCGTTCTAACAGCTTTTACGTAGTCTGAATAGCCTAACGCTTTTGCCACGTCATTTGCCTTGAATAATACCTTACCATCATTGCACTGAATGGTGGTCATTTCACCAAACTGTGGATGATTGAAAATCTGAAATTGATTTGTTTCTTTCATGTCTGTATAATTATTTTGTGATTAATATTTTTCCCTTCTTTACTATTTGTTGCCATTTACGCTTGTATTCCAACCGGCTTCTCTCCAGCGGTTCAATGCGGAAGCGGCAATGGCTGCAACTCTATTGGGCTTATTATATGTACCAGATAGTAGTTCGCTAGTTTGGTTGGCATTGTACAGTCTGACGACGTACTTTACCAATGTTTCATTTTGCCTGCATATATCTGCATAGATACGCAGGTACTCTTTTTTACGCTGTGCATTGGGCATGTAAGCATCCTGGGTGGCCTTGATGGCGCACTTATACATATTATAATAGTCTTTCCATCGTTCCTGATTATCAGGAGAACCACCTGCCCCCAAAATGCGATCTATATTCTTTTTGTAGTCCTCCAGCTTGTTGGTGAGTTTTTCTCCTTCTACTTTCCAAGCGATGTCTAATGCCCCTCCTTGACGGTCGGCTATATTCAATGCTTCCACCTTGGCTCGTTTTACCATTGCTGAGTCAAGAGATTCTGCCATCTCTACTTGGTTGTAAGCATTCAAACCAGAGAGCGTTCTATATCCCAGTTTGTTCTTTTCATTGGCCGTTTTCTTATAGCTATTATGAAGGAGCCAATAGTAATAATCTGGTGTCAGTGTGCCAGAACCAATCTCCATTACTGTAACCTGGTTCATCTTTGATGCATCATGGCTGTAACTTACGCTCTGAGCCTGAGAAGTCAAAGCAATACAGCTAAGTCCGATAAGTCCATATAGTTTCTTCATTTTTTCTTTATCAATGCGTCGTGACTTGATCTTTTCCAACGATCCAAAGCATCATTGGTAATCTCAAGTTTTGACCTGTTTATATTGGTAGCTTCTTTCCAGTACCCCATGCGGAGGTGGATAAATTTCCATGTCTCGAAGTAGGCTCTATTCAAAGTGAGCTCAATGTTGTCAAGCGACATGTTGATGGATGCCATAGTCAACATTAGGTCATTGGTAGAACAGGCTGCTACACCTGTTGCATACAAAACCAAATCAGAAACAGATTTGTAGAGCTGTTTCCCTTCTCCATATACTCGCTCCAACATTCTCTTGTTTACACTGATAATCAGCGTATCTATCATTCTGATTTTCCCTCTCTTTATGATTTCCTCATTGTAATCCTCCAACAAGTTTTTGTAGTCACTGATTCTATCAGAGACATTGTTGTAGGTATCATACATATTCATCGAGGTGCGAAGAGATTGATAGAGTACATCAATCACATCGAACGCTCTGGTATATTTGTCCAGTTCTACATTCAAATCTTTGTATTCTACGGCAGCCGTTTTACTATAGTCGTGTAATAGTTGATTACTCATTTCCAAAGTAGAACGAGCCAACAATAGGCTTCTTACCTGCTTATGGTCATTGATATATGCTTCCAATGCCGCAGGATCACTTTGTGCCCAGACAAAGGATGGTAGGGATAGAAGTGCAGTTAATACTAATCCGAATAGTCTATTCATGTTCTGGTTCCTCCTCTGATTTGATTGTCGGTGATGGATCTGGTTCTGTCATTTGACCGACAGGCTTTCTTCCTTCTTGTTTGGACCTATTACTGTTACCTGATTTTGCAGCTTCTGTGGCATTATTCATCCACCTTTCGAGACTTTCCTCCAAAATCGTTTGATGCCTTCCTTGTTCATCATTGATTCTTGGACCTATACGATTCCACACATCGGTAATATTCAAGCGATAGTACATCATCTTTTCAAGGCTCACCAAGTCAGCATAGATTTGAGTTAATCGGCTATCTATCTCACGTGC
>CALNBT010000235.1 GCA_937874345.1 uncultured Prevotella sp. | reverse complement strand
TCTTCCACAAGAACGTCAGCAAGTTATTGATCTCCCATTTACTGGTTGTACCTTGGTATTTGTAAACAGTTGCAAGTGATGCAGGCATAGTAAAATCTTCGTCCAACCCCCATACTTCGAAGAAATTGTCGTCGGTTTGGTGTATGTTATAATAAGAAGCCTTAAACTGATAAACCAACCATTTGAAAATATTTGCATCCAGACTTAAGTTCATATCGAGGCGGGTCCTATTCATCGCCTGATTGTCTCTGTCTAAATTGGCTAGGGGATTAGCACTATACCAATAGTGTTTATTGTCATACAAGTATTCCATAGGGCTCTCATAAAGCGCTTGTTTCAATATACTTGATGAACCTTCAGGAACCCCTTCTCGGTTCTCACCGGAAAAAGCTATATTTGCCGACATCTTCAACCATTTGGCCAACTGTGTAGAAATATTGACACGCGTGTTCATTCTGGTATAATCAGATGTCTTCACGATGCCGTTTTCTTTATAATAGCTAGCCGAAGCTAAATATTGCGTTTTATCTGAACCTCCAGAAACAGTCACACCATGCTGCATCTTAAATCCAGTTCTCGTAATGGCATCCCACCAGTTTCCAACTGAATTGTGATGAAGGGTATCCAGAATGGCAAATTTTGCTGGATCATAATTATAAGATCCATCCGTAGCTTTTGTCATGAAAAGTTTTCCATCAGCCGAATACGTGGAAGTACCATTGATGTAGTCCATCATCAATGCATAATTGTCAGCATCCATCACCTTGATCGTTTTCCATGGATTAGAGACACCTGCATATCCGTCATAAGTAACTCTGGTCTTTCCTTCTTTACCACTTTTTGTTGTGATCGATACAACGCCATTTGCTGCACGCGATCCATAAACTGCACTTGAAGCAGCATCTTTGAAAACTTCTACGTTCTCAATATCATTAGGATTGAGGTAATCCAGATTATCAACAATAAATCCATCTACGACATAAAGAGGATCTGCATCATTAATCGTACCTGTTCCACGAATCTTGATGGTTGTACCACCACCAGGAGCACCTGAATTCTGAATGATATTTACACCGGCAGCTCGTCCTTGAAGAGCCTGAAGCGTTGAAGAAACAGGAGTACCATTAATATCTTTTCCTGAAATCGAACTGATAGAACCTGTTACATCACTCTTTTTCTGAACGCCGTAACCTATAATAACAAGTTCTTCCAATTCGTTCGTACTTGACATCAAATGAATATCCAGCCTCGACCTCCCCTGAACAGCAACATTTATTGTCTTATAGCCAATATATGAAAAAGACAAGGTGGCATTCTTGTCTACTTGAAGTTGGAATTTACCATCTAGGTCTGTAACGACTCCATACGACGTCCCTACTTCTTTGACTGTCACGCCCAATAATGGTTCGTGTGTTTGTCCATCTGTAACAGTACCTGTAACGTTCAACTTCTGAGCAAATCCAACATTTGCACAAAATAGGAATAAAATGAACATCAACAAGCGAATTAAATCATGATTATTTCTCATAGCCTCTTTGTAGATTCTGTTATTGAATAAAACAATATCCGGCGGTGCAAAACCGCCGGATAAAGGTAAAAGACAGCAAATTAGCGAACAACGTACTTTTCGCCATTGATGATATAAATACCTTTCTGCAATCCCTTGGAAGCAGTAGCCTTATTTACATTCTGTCTTACTAACATGCCGTTTAGATTGTATACGTTAACGGTATTTGTTTCGGCTCCCTTGCCAATGGTTTCAATTCCTGTAGGATCGGTAGGACCTTCGAATATCGGGTCAAGGTAACCTTTGTCACTAACACCATCCCAGTTTGCCTTGGTATATTGGTCAACATACAATCTCTTGTTTGCACCGCATTGATAAAGGATGGTACCAGCAAGGTTACGTAATGTGTTAACATTGTCTCCAGTTGTTGTAATTGTAGGAACAACAACAGGCTTACCTGTTACATCATCAAGACGATAGAGACCAGAGCCAAGACCTTGAGCAATGTCATTCGCTTCATTCATCCAGTAGAATGAACCACCTGCGACAGTGGGTTCCTTTACCCAGTCACACAACGTTCCTGGAGTAAAATCTTCGCTCTGACGCCAGATCTTCGTTCCGTCAAAACACAAAAGTTCACCTCCATGCTGTGCTGGAACAGCGGCAGCATCAAAACCATCAGCACCACAGAACATATAAGTATTCTGGAAGATACATCCTGGATCGGGGAAAGAATTATTTGCATTCGAAGGATTCAGTGTAAAATAGTCAAAGTATTGATAGTCGCCCTTTTCAAGGTTAGATCCAGCCAATTCATAGCCACCACTTGAAGACCATCCACGGAACCAGATACGTCCCTTGTATACTTCCCAGCCTTCACCGAAAACACCAGGACCATTACCGATTCCGTTATCCGGATTCACGGATGGGTCAGCATTGAATACTTCATAAGTTCCTGCTTCAGTACCATCAGATGTCCACAATTCATTTCCTGATTCAAGGGTCCAAGCCTTGAAGAACAGTTTATGATTATTAAAGTTTTCCATGCAGTCTATAGCTGAATCACGCGTATAACCTGCACCTTTATCAGTATTTGGCTCAGTGTTGATGTCTTTTACCAGATATGTTCCAGCAGTAGTTCCATCTGTTACCCACAGCTCAGTACCGGTATGTCCATCGATATCATCAGCCTTGAAGTATAATTTTCTACCTACACGCACAAAAGCAGAATGCTGGTTGGTATTCACTTTTCCAGGATTATCAACCTTAACTTCTTTAATGCGATGTGTTCCTGCAACTGTTCCATCAGTTACCCAAAGCCAGAGCTGAGGCCCGTTATCAGGATCATACTCAGCGCTCTCATCATCAATGGCAGCAAAAACAGCCTGTGTCTCATTGATTTGATAAATAGCTTGAGGATTTCCATCACCCACCATATAGGTCTGAACTAACATTTTTGTTCCTTCTTTCGTACCATCACTTACCCAAAGTTGTCTTCCGGCATCATCAGTATATGCAGAAAAGAGCACTTTGTCATTTAATCTGGCCAACCAGCTTGGCGCAGATGATCCAGAACCAGGCAAAATGTCTGTCACCATCTTGGTTCCAGCGGTCGTACCGTCGGTTACCCAAAGTTCTTCACCATGGTCAGCATCTGCTGCAGCGAAATATGCTTTATACCCATTCAAGGCAGAACCTGCTACAACGATATTCTTCTCTTTTACGGTTCTTCGCTCTGCATTGACATTGAGCGTTACTCCTTGAGGAAGCAAATCTATGACATTGTCTTGCTGAGCCCACACACCACCGGAGCTTAAAATTAAACCTAACGAAAGTAAAATTCTACAATTTCTCATAAATAATAGTTTTTAGTTGATAATAATAATGATTATAGGTCTTTTCTTTTTATCTTTCCAAATAATAACAGTTCCGTTAGTAAGATTTTCAAAACCATCCACATTACGTTTCTTTTGACTATACGAGTAGCGTGAAAAAAGCTTAAGTCTACCTAATGGTTATTTTCGTATTAATAATTACGGCAACAGTTTTTTAAAGTAATAGTAAATTGAAAGTTAGTCGTGATCTTATCAAGATATTTATTGGCAAATTTATAGATATTTTTAAAATCACTAGGGTAAAATTGTCTTTCAATACTGTAATTTTGTTTAATCATTCAAATATTAACAACACTCCAACACCCTTAAGCCACTCTATACGAACGTAAACAAGCTATTCGGGATAAAAAAATAAATAACTCGCAAAATAAAATAAAATTGAATACGATCATGTGCTTCATGGCACTTTCTGAAAGGTCTAACAGTGTTATGACAAAATTGAATCATATCTAAAAAATAAACTCGATGGATTTGAACATCAATTCCATCGAGTTTGTGCTTCGATATGCACCATTTTGGCACGCAATATCATTGGTATTGCAAACCGAAAATAAAATATTGTTTTTCAAATAGTTAGGTTCTTATTCTTTGGCCTTTTTCAACCGAACTGTTAGTTGGAACAGTGATGGTAATAAAATGCACAAAGAGAACAGCAAGCTCATCCATACGGCTCGCTGGTTACCACCAAACAGGTCTATCAAATGTTCATTGGCCGAATTCGGAAGTAGATTGTACATCACAAATACCACCGAATTATTGACCCAATGCAATACTACTCCAGGGATAATACTGTTCGTGCGGACGAACAGCCATCCCAACAGTATGCCCATGATAAAAGCATGAGGCAATTGAGCCATGTTACCATGGACCAAAGCAAACACCACGGCAGACAAACAGATTGCTATCCAACGATTGGTAAAAACTTTTTGCAAAGAACGCAGAATTGCTCCACGAAAGACAAGTTCTTCGGCTATAGGGACCAAAATGCCAACGGTAAGGTATCCCCATCTGTCGCCCATCAATGCCGTCAACATCCGTTCTACAGCCGTGGGGACTTCTATTTCCATCTGTTCCATCAGCCATGTTGATGGCAAAATAGTACCCAACGCCAATAGTACCACCCAGAACAATGATGCCCAAGGCTTGCTTCTAAGATAACTTTTAGAAACAAGTGTGAACTTGAACAAGACAAACACCAGTATGGTTAGGGCACTTGAGATGGCAGAAGATACGATCAGGGTTGTACTACTGAGGATAGGATGAGTTGCAGCATACTTGATTGCAGCACCAAATGGCATATTGTTGAAGAGCAAAGCAACTGTGTTTACAGCATAGGTTACCAAAAGTTGCAATAATACAAACAAGATGAGATACCATATCACATCAAGTATTACTCTATAGGTCTTATTCATAATTTTCTAAATTTAGAAAGTAATCATTGATCATTTTTTCATCTTCAATCATCTGGTTACGCAATTCTTCTACGCAGTTGAACTTAAACTCACTGCGGAAACGCTTGAAAAAGGCAACTTCCATCATCTTTCCATATACATCCTCATGAAAGTTTCCGAGAATATTGGTTTCGACAGACACTCTAGTACCATTATAAGTGGGGCGTGTTCCGATACTGGTCATGCCCGTAAGCCACGGAGATTGGTCTGAAAACCGTGCCTTGACAGCATACACTCCCTCTAGAGGCATCAATTGATGCAGTTCGTTCATATCGAGGTTGGCTGTTGGAAAGCCGAGTTTCCGACCTTCCTGGAATCCCCTTACCACATGAGCCGACAAAACATAAGGATGGCCAAGGCAACGCCGAGCCATTTCAACGTCTCCATCGGTCAGCAATCTTCTTATATAGGATGAACTGACCTCTGGTCCCGAACCTTCCAGTTTGAAAACTTGGTTTAAGATGACATCCATATTCAGTTCACGACCATAGCGTACGTAATCGTCGAATCCTTCTGTACGGTCGTGACCAAACCGATGGTCATAACCGATGACTAATTTTCGTACATTCAATTGCTCACTAAGAACAGTCGTCATAAACTGTTTGGCTGTAAGGCTGGCCATTTCGACCGTGAAATGAAGCACAACGACGATATCTACCGAAGTTTCAGAAAGTAGTTTGAGCTTTTGGTCTGTCGTTGTGAGTAAAGTGGGAATATAATCGCTTTGCAAGACCTCTCTTGGATGGCGGTCAAAAGTCACCACTACCGATTTCAAGTCTGACCGTTTGGCTTCTTCTGTCACTTGATGTATCAAAAATTGATGGCCCTTGTGAACACCATCAAAAAAGCCGATGGTCGCAACACAAGGCTCATTCAAAATTGTATGATCATCTAAGAATATTGTCTTCATCTTCAAAGTGTATTCATCCAATCCGTTCCTGTGGTCTCGTGAAGGGCTTGAATGCCCAGGCTAGCTGCAGATTGGCAGTTTACCAAAGAGTCGTCAATAAATAATGTCTCGGAAGCATCTAGTTGTGAATGCTGCAAAACAGCCTGAAAAATTTCAGGAGAAGGCTTTGCCATGTTCATCTTGTATGAAAGGTAAACGTGTTCAAAATAGTCTTGTACACTGTAGCCTTTATATGGAAAGAAATCCTCGGCACATTTATTCCAATGCATTTCGTTGGTATTGCTGAGCAGAAACAAACGGTAATCAGCCTTCAAATCGAGCAAACGTTGTTTTTTATCATCTGGAATATCGACAAGAAGCTGATTCCATGCCCAAATGATATCATTGTCTGAGGGCAAGTTTCCCGCCATGTGCCGTACTTCATCACAGAACTCCTTCGTCGTCATTTGGCCTATTTCAATACCTAGAAACAAGTCTTCTGTACGATGGTCACGTACATATTCTGAAACATGGTGTGCTCCAATCTTATCAAACCCACGTATGCAACGCTGACTATCTAAGTCCAGCAATACCCCGCCCAAGTCGAATATGATATTTTTTATCATTAAATTATTGACGTTTTATTTGAATTCTTTTAATCCAACGCCACAACTCACCGATCCAAAGTACAGCTGACGTCGCGATGACAATAACCAACCACTCGGTTAATGACAACGGTTCGGTTCTGAACATCTTACCACCAAAGGTAACGATCAGCCACTGACCAAAAATTACTATCAACAAAACAAGTAGCAACCCGTTGTCTTTTAAAAGCCCGTTGAAAGCCGAATGGTTAGATCCAAAAGCCTTGGCATTGAACAAGTTCCACAACTGGATCATCACAAAGGTTGTAAAGAAAACTGTCAAATCGTGTACATTAACGTTTTGAGAACCGTTACGCTCAAAATACATCAGCATCGCAAACAAAATGATGAAGAAAATAATGCCACAGAATAAGATTCCTTTTTTCATGACCTTATTGAGAATAAAGCTGTCTTTCTTGCGCGGCTTTTCATTCATTACTTCTTCAGATGGTGGCAAAGAAGCCAAAGCCATTGCCGCAAATGTATCCATGATAAGGTTTACCCAAAGGATCTGGGTAACGGTCAACGGCATATCAACACCAACGATTGAGCCACCTAGCACCAAAAGCAGAGCTGTGATATTCACTATCAATTGAAAGAAAAGAAAACGCTGGATGTTCTTATACAACGAACGCCCCCACATCACGGCACGTGATATGGAACTGAATGAATCGTCGAGCAAGGTCATGTCACTGGCTTCCTTGGCAACACTTGTTCCAGAGCCTAAAGACAAGCCTACATGTGCATAATGTAAGGCCGGCGCATCATTGGTACCATCACCTGTCACGGCTACAACCTCACCACGTTTTTGGAGCATTTGGACCAGACGTTGCTTATCTGAGGGTCTGGCACGTGACATCACTTTCACAATTGGGGCACGTTCGTATGCCTCTTCATCAGTCAGCGAGTTCCACTCTGGACCTGTCAATGCAGCCTGATCTGAAGTTTCATCTGTCCAAACTCCGATCTGTCGCGCAATTTCTTTCGCAGTAGCCTGTGTATCTCCTGTCACAATTTTAACTTCTATACCGGCATCATGGCATTGCTTTACTGCACCCGGAACATCTTCGCGTATGGGATCACTAATAGCGGCGATGCCTTGGAATGTCATTCCATGAAGTTCGTCCTTCATCTGAGAACTGGTCAATACATCACCTTGAAGTATTCGGCAAGCAAAAGCCAAGGTACGCATAGCCTTGTTTTGATACCCCAATAGGGATTCATGATAAGATGCCCTGGTATCATCAGACAGGTCGCAGAACCTTAGTACGATTTCAGGTGCGCCCTTTACAAACAGATAATGATTGGAACCAATTGCAGCAACCGTTGCCATGAACTTATTTTCGGTCGAGAAAGGTAATTGTGCCAAGATTTGGTTGCTTTCACGAATCTGGCGATATTCCTTTCCACCCTTCTGCAACCATTGTAACAAAGCAACCTCGGTAGGATTTCCGATACCTCCTTCATCGCTTAAATAAGCTGTTGTATTCAATGCGATGCCTTCGGCAAGACACTTGTCTTCAGAAGGATTGATAATACCATCAATCTTTCTGATTTCCATTACCTGCATTTTATTTTGAGTCAACGTTCCTGTCTTGTCGGTACAGATAACCGTTACAGCACCCATTGTCTCACTTGCATGCAACTTTCTCACCAGATTATTGCTTTTTAGCATACGACGCATATTCAGTGCCAAGCTCAATGTCACAGCCATTGGCAATCCTTCGGGTACTGCCATCACGATCAACGTTACAGCCATCATGAAATACTTGAGTACCACTGATGACATCTTGAGATAGTCACCGCTTTGCCATACAGAAGTATTGACCAAGATATCTTGTGTAAGGAAAATCACAAAAGCAGCAATTGCCACGGTGGCTCCAATCTTTGAAATCAGTGAAGCTAATTTCTTTAACTGAAGATTAAGCGGGGTTTGTGTTTCAATTTCTATGGTTGAGTTGCGGGCTACCTTACCTATCTCGGTACTATCGCCAACGGCAGTAACGACTGCCAGTCCTCTTCCGTTCATGACCATGGTGCTCCGCAAAACCATATTGCGTGGGTAGGTAACCTCTTCGCTATCTTTAAACATGGTTTCATCAACGCCTTTAGATGTGATAGGTTCGCCAGTCAATGACGATTCATCAATCTGCAAGTCCACTGCTTTCAACAATTGAGCATCGGCAGGTATTTCATCACCGACTTCAATCATGATGATATCCCCCACGACGATATCCTTACGGGGGACCTCCATCACTTGTCCGTTTCTTCGGACTTTTACAGGAGCTTCCTCGTTAAAAGCGTTTAGAATGTTAAATTTCTTTGCTGCATCTTGTTCAAAGTAAAATCCCACGGTGGTGGCAAAGAAGATAGCGACGAATATCCCAATCGTTTCGATAAAGTCCTTTTCTACAAAAGCCAAGGCGAATGAGATAATTGCCGCAACCAAGAGAATTTGAATGATGGGATCCCGATACTTTTCCAAATAAAGTTTCCAGAGTGATGTTCTCGGGGGTGGAGTAAGTAGATTCCCTCCATTCAATTTTCTGCTCTCAGCAACTTGATCATCCGTCAATCCGTCCATCTGAACTTGTGACATTTCTATTTTTTGAGTATCCATAATTCATGCAAAGTTACAGTAAATCAATTGGATGTCAAAAAAAAATAACCATTATTAGCAATTGATTTCGCATGATAGCTTGTTGAAAAAAGCGTTCTTTCCGTATTCAAAAACGCTTTATTCTATTGTTTAGTTATCTAGTGCGAAACTTACATTTCCAAGAATTGGATGCTTTTCTCACAACAAAAATTGTTTAACACAATAAAGAATTGTGTTGCTTAAATTACAATGATTCTTAGCAAACAATCCTTTCAAGCACAAATAAAAATGTGTTAAAAACTATGAATTCTCTAATTTCAACTATTCAATATCAATAATATTGATTAACTTTGCAAACCCAAGCTTATTCAGCTTATTTTGAATAAGTCGGACTTGTAGCTCAGTTGGTTAGAGCAACAGACTCATAATCTGGAGGTCCTAGGTTCAAGCCCTAGCTGGTCCACAAATGAAGATCAGATGTTTACACATTTTGTAAACATCTGATTTTGTTTTTCGTCACAAAAGATTTATGAATATCCTGTACCAAACATTTGCCAAATCTTCGTGATACCGTATCATAAAGGATGGGCGAGGACTATCCTGTCACAAATTTTACAAGATAAAGTGCGACAGGGATTGTCACGATGGCGATTCCAATAATATCAATATACACACCGGTCTTGATCATCTTGGTGATGGGTACATAGCCACTAGCGTAAACAATGGCATTGGGAGGCGTTGACACTGGCAACATGAATCCTAGAGAGGCTGATAAAGCCACACCGACAGCCACAGGAACAGGACTGAACCCTGCTGCAATGGCAGCACCAATGGCAAGTGGACCAACCATATTTGTGGCAGCGGTATGAGACGTAAGCTCTGAGAGCAACAAAGACATCACACAGAATACTGCGACAAACATCATCTCAGACGGGTTGCCACCCAGCATTGCAATGATCTGATCACCGACCCAACCAGACAGCCCAGTCGTATACATCATGCCACCCATCGCTAATCCTCCGCCAAACAGCACCAATGTTCCCCATTCAATACCTTGCACGGCATCTTTCCACTCTAAGGTCATCTTATGTTTCTTCAAATCTGTTGGAAGAAAGAAAAGTAGCAGACCTCCAGCCATCGCTGCGATGGACTCTGGGAAAATCTCATCATATTTTTTCAGTATTTCACTGTCAGCACCATAAAACATACCGAGGAATCCTGGAGTCACCCACAAAATGACAGCCACGATAAAGGCATACATCGTATTTTTTTGAGCGCGATTCCAAGGACCCAGTTCATGTTTTTTTTCTTTTATGAAATCAGCTGCGCCATCGATATGTTTAACGTCGGCAGGAAATATTCGGATAAGCACTATATAGGCAATGATGAAATAGGCAACCATAGCGACAAATCCCCATATCATCCATTGAAAAAACGACACATTTATATGGCTCATCTCACTGAGGAAACCTAACATAATAATGTTGGGAGGAGTTCCAATGGGCGTTAGTACACCGCCGATAGAACAGGCATATGCTGTCATCAGCATGAGTCCTGTGGCATATTTATAGGATTTCAGATTAATCATCTTGCCTTTTGCTGCCATCATTTCCCGAATGGCTTCAAGAAGACCCAAGGCAATTGGTAACATCATAGCGGCGGTGGCTGTATTGCTTACCCAGCCAGAAACCAGTGCACATGCCAGTCCGATAGCCAGGAAAATACGCCGAGGGCTGTCGC
>CALNBT010000234.1 GCA_937874345.1 uncultured Prevotella sp. | reverse complement strand
AACATTGCCATGACCTAGAAAACGATAGTCATCATAAAAATAGGCACGCCTTATCACCGGGCCGGTCAATGTCATACCCGATACGACATATCCCTTTAATTGGTCATTCGATCCATCCCATGTAGCAAGAACAGTTGTGGCGGCCAACGGATCGGCAGTATAGGATAATGAATTCTTACAGGTACCTGTTAATACTGTTTCGCCAAAGACATTGGGAATATTAAAGGTCCAAATACCTATTGTACGTTGGTTGCCATCCTGAGTCAATATCGGGTGGTCGGCTTGGTCGTAGATGATATAGACCGGTTCACAACCGGGCTGTTTCTTATAAATACAGCGGCCATGTTTGTCATAATGATAGAGATAGCATTCATCTGCCAATGGACTGCTTGTCTCCGCATACGATCCGCTCACGGTCATCTGGTCTGCAGCAGCAGGAGGTATGACGCAGCTAACATGACCATATTGATCGTAAACAGTATAGGTGTCAATGTGTGCTTCATATTCGATCATGGTTAAGTTGATTATTATATATTCCGAATCGAACCGAGTGTTTTAAATATAGTCTCTACTATATTGAGCATTCCGTCGGTGTGTTTCACACTGGACAATAATCGCAAATATAGAAATAAAATGTCAAAATGCAAAACAATTTGTATTTTATTTGTCAGAGCTTTTAAAAAGATTCTAGCAACCGTTTCCATCGTACGAATCACTTTCCCTCACTCCCTTCAGGTAATCTGTTCTCTTGCCAGCAAGTCGTTGCGGAAACGAAGGAAGTCGTCGCGGGTACGGCGGCCGGGCTTCAGCAAATGGGTGAGGTGCTGTTTGGCATCGGCCACATCGGTGATAGGCTTGCCCTGGGTATGCCGCAGATAACGGAACCACTGCAGACAATGGGTGCGGATGCCGGCATTGCTGCACACTTTGATGCCCGTGATGAGCTGCAGACCACGCATATAATCCTCGTCGTTGAACATCGCGCGAAGGATATCCTGCTCGGTGGTTGTTTCGCCTACAGGTAAGGACTTGACAGGGGGAAGAGCCGATCCCCCGCCGGTCTTGCTGACAGGAACGCGGACTTTGGACGTTGAATCGAGAGGTGCCGACGGTCGCCCGACAGACAGATCTACGGTAGCAGATGGCCGTTGATCACCCGCGTGTCCCACCACCGGTGGTTTCTTAAACGCAGGGGCATCAACAGCATGGGCATGGTTCAAGTCGTTTGTCGCCAAGTTTGTTTGTGGATGATCTTTTAAAGCATCCGACGGCGACGAAACAGGTAACTTAGAAGGATGAGAGGCATCCGACGATGA
>CALNBT010000233.1 GCA_937874345.1 uncultured Prevotella sp. | reverse complement strand
TATTGGCTTCTCATGGTCTGATTATCGACCCAACTACCAAGACACTGACCGTTCAGTCAGCCAGTTCACCTGCTGACCTGCAATACGACTTAAAACCCGAAGAACTAAAGATACTTACCAGCAATTCGTTGAAGGAAATACCGCTTGAGCAGAGATTGGGAACGCTCAATGGCATCATAAAAGAAGACTTTGCAGGAAGCATTACGATGGATGTACTCAATAGCAAAGAAAACATCAATATACCATTGACCGATAAAGCGAAGGCCGAAATCGATCAACAGTTGTGTATTGGACAAGAGCAACAACAAGGACAAGTGATAGATGACGGACAGAATCAGTTCATCAATCAAGAACAACAGCAAAACATTCATCCTGAATTAGCCCCTTTACAGGAAGGCAGTGTGCAGATGAATGGAAACGACTTACAGTATATAGATGAAAACAAAGGATGGTATCGTGAAGGCCGGCATGGTCGTGAAGTATCAGTGGATGAAATTCGTGTCGAGCCTATTACCAATAGACCCGCCGAGCAAACCGCAAATAAAGAAAAGGAAGGCCAACAGACCGAGGGGAAATATCGCATGACCGCCATCATCGATGGAAAGGTAGTCAGCCACGAGATAACACAAAAGCAATATGATAAGTTTATGGCTATCGATGACTACCACCGCATGAAACTCTTCTCCAAAGTCTTTCCCGAAGTCGAAATGAAAGGTCGTGGAGATGGTGTTGGTTTGGGAGTAAAAATCGGAGCCGCTTTGCTTGCCGGAGCTACTGTGTTGGGCGAATTAGGAAGAGGATTACATCACCATGGGCTACCTGAAATCTATATGGAACATCATCATGGGCCGGAGCCAAGAGCCTACTTTAAGCCTGGCGTTGATACGCCCATGGATGTGGCAGCTCGTAATTTTGAAGCAGCAGCAAACACTGAAATGATGCATAGAGAACTGCATCATGGCATGTAATAACAAATGTAATAAACAGATATTAAGCAGATACTACTTTAATAGTATTACTACATATAGCGAATACATTTCATAGTATCTGCGTAATTACACCAAAACTAAAATAGAACATGAGAGCAAAAACAGCTTATTGGTTTGAGGTGACAGTGTGCTATCTCAAACAGATGGAAGACGGCACCGAGAAGAAAGCCAATGAAATATATACCACAGATGCCATGAGTTTTGGAGAGGCTGAAAGCAGAGCTTTGAAAGAACTAAAGACACGAGTGTGTGGTGGAATCGAAATCAAGAATATCAATCCTGCACCCTATAAAGAAGTATTCTTTAGCGATGATGAAGATGATGACAAATGGTTCAAAGTAAAACTATCCTTTATCACCTTGGATGAAGAGACAGGTTCTGAGAAACGCACGAATGTAACCTATCTGGTACAGGCTGCCAACTTGGAAGTAGCCCTTAGCAATGTGAATGATGTGATGGACAAAAGCATGGAGGAATTTACCATGGCCAACATTGCTGAAACCAAGGTTATGGAAGTATTCGAACACTAAACACAAAAGCTTATGGCAGAATTAACCTACGACGATTTTAAGAACCGTATCAACATACAGGATTTACTGGTAGATGCAGGCTATCAGCTCAACAGACGTGACGGCTTGCGCTACCCATCGTATGTTCGTATGGATAGCAACGGGAAACGTGTCCGTGGTGATAAGTTTATCGTCACAGGCAATGGGCTATGCTGCTTTCAACCGCCAGAAGTCAAGAACTATAATGTAATCAGCTTCATCAAGGAGCATCCCCATTTGTTCAGTGAGTATACCCCTGGCATGAATGCAGACAGACTGGTCAATTTGGTATGCAATAGACTTCTGAATAATCCGATACCCGAACGTCCATCCATCGTTGCTGATAGAGAACGAGCACAACGAGTCTTCGATATCAACGACTATGACAGGTTGAATTTCCGACTGAACGATTGGGATTCTCAGAAAGCATTCTATCCCTATTTTAAATCCAGAGGTATCAAACTTGATACCCAACGAGATTTTCACAATAATTTCTTCATCGCCATACGAGAAGGAAAGAATGGGAAACAGTATGCCAACCTCTCTTTCCCGATGCAAAAGCCCAGCAATTTAGGCACATACGTCGGTTTGGAAGAACGCAGTCGTGCCAATGCCGAGGGGAAAACGCTCTATAAAGGTATGGCCGCAGGAACCAATGCAACCGAGGGCATGTGGATAGCCAATCTATCGGGTGAACCTTTGGATCAAGCCAAACATGTTTATTGGTTTGAAAGTGCATTTGATGCAATGGCATATTATCAGATTCAGAAAGAACAGTTGGTTGATACCATTGGGGGCTATGAGGACATGCAGAGCGAAGGCTCGTACAAAGGAGCCGAAGAAATTCGCGAATTTAAACAAGAACTCTATGATTTGGAGAATGCCGTCTTTGTAAGCACAGGAGGCAATCCAAGTATTCATCAGTTCAAGGGGATGTTTGCAGAGACCAATCATGCCAAGCATTATATCGGCTTTGACAGAGACCTTGCCGGCAGAACCTTTGCCATCAATTTCGCTTTGACAAGAGCCGATAAATCCTTTTACTCACATATCGGTGAGAATGGGAAATTGGTTGTGGTGGATGCACAGAACAGCAAGAATAACCAAGAGATAGATTTGCATGATTTTCGTTTTGAAGATGCTTTAAAGAAACTCGGCATTGAATCTGTTGGAGAGCGTCCAGCCATAACTGACTACATGAAAACGTTACGTAATTCAGATGATATTTTCTCTGGAGATACCGACTATCTTCCTTATTCCATCTCATCCATCTATGGCAAATATGAGACCCTTTCAGAAGAGTATCATGTAGCTACGACAAGTGGCTATAGGTTGTGCGAAGAAGACTTGAAAACTATCAAGGAGAATGCACAAAGTCAGTTCGATAAATATCGTGAGGAATTGACCAAAGCCGCCAATGAATATCGTGAAAGACCTGGTCAGATAGTCTATAGTCCCTGTGATGAAAGCTATAAAGACTGGAATGACCAACTGTTGGATAAAAAGATGTACACCAACGAGGACATCATTGAGACAGCCATTGACGGGACTGATGGTGAATACAGAGAGATAAAAGATGACTTCGAAGACAATCAGAAGAAAGAAAAATCCGAAGAAGACAGCGAAGAACATAAATATCACTTCAGAAGATAGACCATGACACAACCACCGATACAACGATACAGAACCATCATTCTGCAACCACACTGGATGCAGTTTGTCATCAATGAATTGCCCATGCTCATCATCACCTCGGTAGCTTTCATTGCCGGTGGTATGGATGAAATGCCATTGGCAAATCTATGTCTGATAATTGCAGGGTTATTAGCCGTCCGATTGCTCTACACCTTTATCTATCTCAGACGGATTGAATGTAGAATCAACGAGGAGCAGCTCATCATGAATCATGGAGTGTTTACCCGTAAGAGTGACTATCTGGAGTTGTATCGTATTGTCGATTTCAATGAGCATAGAACACTCATGCAGCAAATCTGTGGATTGAAAACAGTAACCATCTATTCTGGAGACCGCAGTACCCCCAAGTTAGACATCATCGGTGTGAAGAATGATTTGGACTTGGTGTCATTGGTCAGAGAAAGAGTAGAACTAAACCG
>CALNBT010000232.1 GCA_937874345.1 uncultured Prevotella sp. | reverse complement strand
GTTTTGTGTCCATAAAAACAAACAACCGGATATTCAATCAAATCGTATTCTGGGTGCCGATTCAATTCTTCCATTAAATCCTTATAAGTGTCCTTCCCGATAAAATCGTCGCTATCGATGAAAGTGATATAGGTTCCCTTCGCAATGTCCAACCCAGCATTTCTGGCAGCACTCAAACCTCTGTTTGCCTGATGGATGACCTTGACCCTCTGGTCGCTGGCTGCTAAGTCATCGCACATGGCAGGGCATTTGTCCGGGGATCCATCGTCAATCAACAGGATCTCTAAATCATGAAATGATTGTTGAAGGATACTTTCTACACAAGGTTTCAAGGTTTCCTCAACAGCATAAACCGGTATGATAATGCTTAATGTCATGACATATTGGATTGTGTATGTTGCAAAGATAACAGAATTACGTGAAAGTACCCATTCTCTTGGGTTAATGTTTTTGATTAAACCCCATTCTGTAGGTAATATTTTATACATATCTACGTTAATTAACAGATGAAAACAGAAAAGCATCTCAACAATTATAGTCATATTTTGAAGTATACAGGCCTTTTTGGTGGTATACAAGGCTTGGCAATACTTGTAGGTGTAGTCCGCAACAAACTGATTGCCTTGATTTTAGGTCCTCAGGGCGTAGGAGTAATTTCTTTGTATAATTCAACAGTGAAGCTAATATCCGATTCAACTAACTTTGGATTGGGGATGAGTGCTGTCAAAGAATTGTCTGAATGTTATGAGAGAGGAGACCGTCAAGCTGCTGTTCATCAAGTAAATGTCATTCGCTCCTGGAGCCTTCTGACTGCACTTTTGGGCTTGTTTGTCTGTATTGTGTTTAGTCCTTTGCTTAATCAGTGGATGTTTGGTGATAAAGGAACGGCGTTCCATTTTGTCTTACTTTCGTTAGTTGTGGCCATGACAGCCATTGCTGGTGGTGAAATAGCCATTCTCAAGGGAGTACGTAAGCTGGCGCGATTGGCCAAAATTTCTTCTTATCATATTTTAGGTGCGCTTGTGACATCTGTTCCGCTCTATTATTTCTTTCACGATGCAGCCATTGTACCCACTTTGATTATCAATGTCTTGATCCAGATGTTGCTGGCTATTTATTTCAGTCATAGACTGTTCCCTTTTCATTTCTCTTTGAAAAAGCAGTTGTTGGTAGATGGTTTCAGTTTAATCAAGTTGGGAACAGCATTTGTGATTGCCGGGATTTTAGGCAGTGGCGCAGAGTTTTTGATTAAGACTTACCTCAATACAGCAGGATCTGTAGAGACAGTTGGACTCTATAATGCAGGATATATGGTAACGATGACCTATGCAGGAGTTATTTTTTCGGCGATGGAAACGGATTATTTTCCCCGTTTGTCGGGTATTGTACAGCTGGGAAGTCACTTCAACAATACCGTCAACCGGCAGATAGAGGTTTCGTTATTGCTGGTAACGCCCATGATTGTCTTTATGCTGGCCACATTGCCTGTACTATTGCCGCTGCTCTACAGTTCGGCTTTCATGTCAGTATTGCCGATGATGCAGATTACAATGATTGCGATGTTCTTCAGGGCACTTAAGTTGCCTGTAGCTTATATTCCATTGTCTCGCGGTGATTCAAAATCATACTTGATTCTTGAATCCATTTACGATGTATTGATTGTTTTGCTGGTTTGCTTTGGTTTTCATTATTGGGGACTGAAAGGAACCGGTGCAGCCATTACCGGTGCAAGTATCATCGATTTCATTGTGTTGTTTGTCTATGCTAAATACAAATATCGTTTCAGCATTTCAAAACATGCCATCTATTATGCGTTAATGCAATTCCCGATTCTCCTCGCTACCTATTTGTTGACATCACTTTCCTACAATTGGCTATACTGGATAACAGGAACAGGTTTGTCCATTGCCAGCGCATACATTTCCATCCGTATCTTAAACAGGAAGACTGGAGGGTTACAAAGTATATTTGGTCAATTTACAAAACGCAACGACAAAAATGGCTAAGGTTTCTATTCTTGTAGCAGTCTATAATGCTGAAAAATATCTACCTAAATGTTTGGATTCTCTTGTGAATCAAAGCTTAGCCGATATTCAGATTATCTGTATTGATGATGGTTCTACCGACGAATCTTTACCGATACTACAGCAATACTCAAAGGCTGATCACCGTATTGACGTGATTGCCTTAGACCAAAACAAAGGTCAGGCAAAAGCAAGAAACGAGGGATTAAAAATTGCCCATGGTCAATATGTCTGCTTTCTTGATAGTGATGATTGGTTTTCATCTGATGCACTAGCCTGCATGGTATCTGTTTTTGAAAAATATCCTCAAACAGATTGTGTGTTGTTTCATGTCATCAATTGGCAATCTGGACATAAAGTTGAATACCCCATGAAGTCATTCGAGGTTAAAAGTGGGCAAGAAGCATTTGAAGATAGCCTGACCTGGAAAATACATGGTGTTTACGGTGTGCGAAAAGAGCTTCATATTCGATTTCCTTATGATACGTCTGCTCAAGCTTTCTCTGATGATAACACGACACGATTGCACTATTTATATGCAAGCGAAGTAAGATGTTGTGATGGAATTTATTATTATAGAGTCAATCCAAACTCTGTGACACATGCTGTAAACGTTCATCGTTTTGATTATTTGAAGGCTAATGAGAGCATGAAGCAACAGTTGATACAATTGAATTTATCCAAAAGAATATTAGATATTTATGAAAATGTAAGATGGTTAAACGTCGTAGGTGTATACATGTTTTATTTCCAATATCGTCATAAGCTTTCAGAAGCAGACAGTAACTACGGATTATCAGAAATCCGACGCGTTTGGAGAACCATTGAAATTGACCGTCTGACGGTGAAGAATAAAACCAAATTTGGTTATATACCATTTAGCAAGTCATGGGCGCTTTTTCGGATTCAAGAAGAGGTTTACTTTACTTTGCGTCAATGGCTAAACCGATAGCAAAAAATAGGCTATCATTTTGCGACTGGCAATATCAATGACATTGATGGACAATACCATGCATATTGATAAACAATATGCATGGTATTGCTGGTCAAACTCAATGGTTTTGTCTTTCAGGCAAAAAAGTTTATTTTCCAAATTGATTTTGATTATGCTTTGCAGTTGGCACAGCTATCGTCCAAAATCTGTTTGCATCAAAATGATAATGGACATTTTCAAATGTTACAGTTTTAATAAAAAAACACCAAATAATAGTCTTGTTTTCTTAGAAATCGTTATCTTTGCAAAGGAATATTTTCTGTTTTAGGCAGTTTGGATTGGCTTTACGATTCTATCTGTTGATAACAGTTTTCGGATATCAATGCGCCTGTAGTTTCGTTTGGTGATTTCTGATGACCGAAAAGATCATTCAAAGTTATTCGCTCGGATAACTTAGACATTATTAGACAAAATAATTTTCACATATATGAAAAAAATAACGACTATAGGCATTCTTACTTCGGGTGGAGACGCTCCTGGAATGAATGCCGCTATTCGTGCGGTAACCCGTTCTGGTATTTGTAATGGCTTTAAAATTAAGGGCATTTTCAAGGGATTCGATGGACTGATCAATGATGATGTCAAGGATTTCACAACCGAAAACGTGAGTGGCATCATTATGTCGGGAGGAACTATCCTGAAGACAGCACGTTCTATGGAATTTTTTACCGAAGAAGGTAAAAACAAGGCATATGAAACCATCATGAAGCACGATATCGGTGCATTGGTCGTTATCGGTGGAAATGGATCTATGACTGGTGCCATGGAATTTGCCAAGGAATACGATGTTTGTTGCATCGGCTTGCCCGGAACGATTGACAACGACCTTTATGGAACAGATTTGACCATTGGTTACGATACAACCTTGAATACAATCGTTGAGTGTGTTGACCGAATCAGGGATACAGCACAAAGCCATGAACGAATTTTCTTTGTCGAAGTAATGGGTCGGGATGCTGGCTTCTTGGCACAGAACAGCGCAATTGCATCGGGTGCAGAGGCAGCCATTATTCCTGAAGATAGGACAGACGTTGACCAGTTGGGTCAATTTATGGAACGCGGTATTCGTAAATCAAAGCGTTCATGCATTGTGATTGTCAGTGAAAGTCCAAAATGTGGTGCTTTGTATTATGCAGAACGTGTCAAGAAAGAGTTCCCGGGATACGATGTTCGTGTATCAATCCTCGGCCATTTGCAGCGCGGTGGACGTCCTTCAGCCCATGATCGGATCTTGGCTAGCCGTACAGGTGTTGGCGCAGTGGAGGCCATCATGCAGGGACAGCGTAACGTAATGATTGGTATCAAGAACAACGAAATTACCTATGTTCCCTTGAGCGAAGCGATTAGGAGCGATAAACCTTTCGACAAACAGTTGATTAAGGTGCTGAATGAACTTAGTATATAAGGCGTTGACGGTTAGTTGAAAACAACTTAATATAGTTTTTTTTTTCTTAATTGATAAGTTTATCACGATGCTATTCGCGCAAATTTGTTATATTTGCGCTATACAAAAATTTGTAAATATTAAATATAATTTATAACATACAAGCTTATGTCACATATTAACGGACATATATCGCAGATTATTGGTCCTGTCATAGATGTGTTTTTTGACACAAATGGCGAAGATCCTGAGAAGGTTTTGCCAAAAATTTATGATGCATTGGTCGTAAAGCGCAATGATGGTTCTGAATTGGTTATCGAAACTCAACAACATATTGGCGAAGATACGGTTCGCTGTGTTGCAATGGATAATACAGACGGTCTACAACGTGGTTTGGAAGTAATCCAGACAGGTGGACCTATCCAGATGCCTTCAGGCGGACAGATTAAAGGTCGTATGCTCAATGTAATCGGGAAGCCTATCGATGGCATGGAACAATTGTCTATGACGGGTTCTTTCCCCATTCACAGAGAGCCACCTAAATTTGAAGATCTTTCTACTCATAAAGAGATGCTTGCAACAGGTATCAAGGTTATTGACTTGTTGGAGCCTTACATGAAAGGTGGAAAGATTGGATTGTTTGGTGGTGCCGGCGTTGGCAAGACCGTATTGATCATGGAATTGATCAACAATATTGCCAAAGGACACAATGGTTATTCTGTATTTGCTGGTGTCGGTGAGCGTACCCGTGAGGGTAATGATCTGATTAGAGATATGATTGAATCGGGCGTTATCCGTTATGGTGATGCTTTTAGAAAGGGTATGGATGAAGGCAAATGGGATCTTTCGTTAGTCGATCCTGAGGAATTGGCCAAATCACAGGCTACGCTGGTCTATGGTCAGATGAATGAACCGCCGGGAGCACGTGCTTCTGTGGCGCTTTCAGGACTGACGGTCGCTGAGGAATTTAGAGAAAATGGCGTAAATAATGATGGACAAGGAGCAGATATCATGTTCTTTGTGGATAATATTTTCCGTTTCACACAGGCTGGATCTGAAGTTTCAGCTTTGTTGGGGCGTATGCCCTCTGCCGTGGGTTACCAACCTACGCTGGCATCTGAGATGGGTGTCATGCAGGAACGTATCACCTCTACAAAGAAAGGTTCAATCACCTCGGTTCAGGCTGTCTACGTACCTGCTGACGATTTGACCGACCCGGCACCGGCGACAACCTTTACGCACTTGGATGCAACAACCGAGTTGAGTCGTAAAATTACCGAGTTGGGTATTTATCCAGCTGTTGATCCGTTGGGCTCAACCTCTCGTATCCTTGACCCGTTGATCGTCGGCAAGGAGCATTACGACTGCGCGCAGCGTGTAAAGCAGATTCTTCAGCATTATCAGGAATTGCAAGATATCATTGCTATCTTGGGTATGGATGAATTGTCTGACGAAGATAAACAAATCGTTAACCGTGCCCGTAGGGTTCAGCGCTTCTTGTCTCAACCGTTTACTGTTGCTGAACAGTTCACCGGTGTCAAGGGTGTGATGGTGCCAATCGAGGATACCATCAAGGGATTTAACATGATTCTGGATGGTGAAGTCGATGATCTTCCAGAGCAGGCTTTCCTGAATGTTGGAACAATTGAGGACGCTATCGAAAAGGGTAAGAAACTGATTGCTGCAGCAGGTGCATAAATGAATGATGGATTTTGACAAGAGATAATATGATGCAACTCAAGATCATTTCACCGGAAAAGATCATTTTCAATGGTGAAATAACACAAGTTAAAGTACCGGGAACGGCAGGTGAATTCGAAATTTTGGATAATCATGCTCCAATCATCTCTTCTTTGGAAAAAGGAGTGGTGACCTACGAGATTGTCGGTGGTGAAAAACAAACGCTTGAAATTGTCAGTGGTTTTGTCGAAGTTCAGAAAAACAACGTGAGCTTGTGTGTAGAACTATAGTGATTCAGAAGATTATTCAATAGATGACAGGAATGGATTTAGACAAGATGTGTTGGCGATATATGAGGCAAAGTCTTATTTGGATTGTGTCTCTGAGCCTTGTTGCATTATTGGCTATGCGTATATGGATGATTAATGAAATATTGATACCTTTAATTGTCAGTGTCTCTTTTGCATTGGTCGTTGAGGTTGCAGACATCTGTGTATGGAAAAAAGTAGCCAAGAAAGCACCAGATAGCTTGCCAACCTTTTTCATGGCGGTGTCTGGTTTTAGAATGTTAGCAGGCATCGGAGTCTTGTTTGTCTACTATCTTTTGGCGAATGGCCATTCGATTAAGGTGCCATTTATCATCTTTATGGTTTTTTATTTTATGATATTGATACATCATTCTCTTTTCTTTTCCGTGAAGAGTAAAGGTGAAAAGTGATAGAGAATTACCTCAACATATGAAAGAAATGATCAAAAAAATAAAATCTTTGCTTCTAATTTTATTCATTGCGCTGATTCCCGTGAATCTATTTGCAGCGAATGAAAAGGGAGAAGATTTAAATGTAGCCAACATAGTGCTGGAGCACTTGGCTGATTCCTATGAATGGCATATTGCCTCTTATCATGGAAAACAGATCAGTATTCCGCTTCCAATCATCGTCCGTAGTCATACTACAGGCCAATGGTTTGTCGGAACTTCTGAGAATTTGCCAGCTCCTTTCTATTTTGATGAAAGCCATCACGGCAAAATCTATGAGAAATTGCCTGATGGTAGTATAACACGTCCCATCGATTTGAGCATGACAAAGGTGGTTATGCAAATTTGGATTGTTGTCATCATTCTTATTTCTGTATTTGTTTGGTGCACGAAGTGGTACAAGACTGTTGACGAGAAGAGTGATGCACCGAAGGGATTTGTCGGTGTTATGGAGATGTTTGTCATGGCCATCTACGACGATTTGATTAAACCCTCTTTAGGAGAAGAGAATACGAAGAAGTTTGGTACGTATCTTTTGACGATTTTCTTCTTCATTTTGACAAGCAATTTCATTGGGTTATTTCCACTGTTCCCAGGAGGCGCCAATATAACTGGTAACATCAATATTACATTGTTCTTGGCCTTGTGTTCCATGATAGCCATTAATGTCTTTGGTAACAAAGGTTATTGGAAAGATATTTTCTGGCCAGAGGTGCCGATTTTCTTGAAATTCCCGATTCCTTTGATGCCTGTCATCGAATTGTTTGGAATAATCACAAAACCATTTGCCTTGATGATTCGTCTTTTTGCCAATATGATGGCCGGCCATGCGGTGATATTAAGCTTTACTTGTGTTATTTTCATGGGATGGTCGATGGGCGTTGGATATGGTCTGGGATTAAATTTCTTCAGCATTATCATGCTGTTGTTCATGAATGCTCTTGAATTGTTGGTAGCCTTTATCCAGGCTTATGTATTTACCATGTTGAGTGCCGTGTTCATTGGATTGGCACATCCGGCCGCACATCATGCAGAATAAGAATCGTTTACAAACAGAATATTAAAAAGCAATTAAATAATTAATAACAATATAAAAAACTTTTGAATTATGATTTCAACATTATTAGCAGTAGAGGGTTTGGCACAATTGGGTAGTGCTCTTGGTGCAGGTCTTGCAACGATCGGTGCAGGTATGGGAATTGGCAAAATTGGCGGTAGCGCAATGGATGCGATTGCTCGTCAACCCGAAGCAACAGGAAAGATTCAAACAAACATGATTTTGACTTCTGCATTTATTGAAGGATGTGCTCTTTTTGCTATCGCAGCTTGTGCCTTCATCATTAAATAACAAACCATAGAATGGAGAATTTACCATCAATATTAACTCCTGATCTGGGACTTCTGTTTTGGATGCTCTTGGCCTTTTTGGTGGTCTTCATTGTTCTTTCTAAATTCGGCTTCCCTGTGATCATTCAGATGGTTGAGAAGCGGAAGAATTATATCGACGAAAGTCTTCGAAAGGCACATGAAGCATCAGAACGTTTAGAGAACATTCAGCAAGAAGGCGAGTCTATTCTGCAACAAGCTCGTGAAAAGCAGTCTCAAATATTGAAAGAGGCTTCTGATACACGTGAGGCGATTGTAGAAAAGGCCCAGCAGAAGGCGAAAGATGAAAGTTCTCGGTTGATCAGTGATGCTAAGACTGAGATAGAAACGGAAAAACAAAATGCCCTTCGAGACATTCGTTCACAAGTGGCTGACCTTTCTGTTCAGATAGCAGAGAAGATTGTTCGTGAAAAACTTTCATCTGATAAAGCGCAAATGGAGTTGATCAATCAAATGCTGAATGATATTTCTATTGATAAAACTAATGTATAAGGATTATGGATATAGGTGTAATATCTGTTAGATATGCTCGTGCTTTTCTCAAAAGTGCCTTGGAAAAGAGCTTGGAAGATCAGGTATATCAGGAGATGAAGCTTCTCTCTGAGAGTTATATCCAAGTGCCCGATCTTAAATTCACCATCGATAATCCAATGCTCCATAAAGATCAGAAACAGTCTTTATTAGAAACGGCATGTGGTGGTCAGTGTACAGAATTGACCAAACGCTTTTTCAAGTTGGTTTTGGATGGTGGCAGAGAAAACATCTTGCAATTTATCGCAACCTCGTACATCTCCTTGTACCGTCAAAACAAGAATATCATCAGCGGCAAATTGATTACAGCAACCACTGTCTCTCCGGAAGTAGAAGAGAGAATGAAGCGGTTGGTTGAGAGCAAGACTCAGGGAACAGTAGAGTTCCAGACTGAGACAAATCCCGATATTATCGGTGGGTTTGTGCTTGAATATGATGCCTATCGTATGGATGCCAGTGTGCAAACCAAACTTAAGGCAATCTTGAAACAGCTGAAGAAATAATTTAAAACAAGAAATAATGTCAGACAAAATAAAACCAAGCGAAGTTTCAGATGTGTTGCTTCAACAGCTGAATGGCATCCGTGCAGATAACCATTTTGACGAGATTGGCACTGTTCTCAATGTCGGTGACGGTGTGGCTCGTCTGTATGGCTTGCGAAATGCCGAAGCAAATGAGTTGTTGGAGTTTGAGAACGGAACGATGGCCATTGTCATGAACCTTGAGGAAGACAATGTTGGCTGTGTGCTTCTTGGATCCACATCTGGTATAAAAGAGGGGATGGTAGCTACCCGTACCCATCGTATCGCTTCCATACCTGTTAGCGACACCATGCTTGGACGTGTCATCAATCCTTTAGGGCAGGCCATTGATGGTCTTGGAGAGCTCGATATGAGTCATTCGTTCGAAATGCCTCTGGAAAGAAAAGCGCCAGGTGTCATCTATAGACAGCCTGTAAAGGAGCCGCTACAAACCGGTATCAAGGCTATCGACTCCATGATACCTATTGGTAGAGGACAGCGTGAGTTGATCATTGGTGACCGTCAGACGGGTAAGACAGCCATTGCTGTTGATACCATTATCAACCAAAAAAGCTTTTATGATGCGGGCAAACCTGTTTATTGTATCTATGTAGCGATTGGCCAAAAGGCTTCTACGGTAGCGAACTTGGTGCAAACGTTGAAGGAACACGGCGCATTGCCCTATACCATCATCGTATCCGCAACGGCTGCAGATCCTGCTGCCATGCAATATTATGCCCCATTTGCCGGTGCAGCTATCGGCGAATACTTCCGAGACAGAGGTTTGTCGGC
>CALNBT010000231.1 GCA_937874345.1 uncultured Prevotella sp. | reverse complement strand
AACAAAGTCAATCATCATGTTGGTTTCATAATAACACACCGTAATGGTAACATCACGTTTGTGTATGATTCCGAGAGGTACTGTTGTATAGGGAGTTCGGGAACGTATTTCCTTAACATAAGGAATACGGAGGATAATAAGCATCCAACCATCATCATATTCATAACGGGCGCGCTCATCGGTATCGCTTACGTCTTGTAAAAAATAATCTGGAATCTTAAAACGTTCTTCTAACTCTTTTTGATCATCTTCGGTCGGACAAGTGACCTGAATCCAACAGTTAGGTTGCCATTCGTCAATGTGATTGAGTGTTTCGCTTATGTTCCAATATGTTCTCATTGTTACTAGTCTCCATGATTAAATTGGTTGAAGATTAGCCTGTCATGAGTCCATTCTTCTACCTTCTGTTTAAACTTTCCGAATGATAGTCGTCCATAAATGATTGATCGTTTTTCTTTTTCAGTTGCAAAAGTAGCCCAAAAAAACCATTATACCAAGTAAAATAGCTGATATTTTAACACCATAAAATTGATAAAATATAGCAATAAATGTTTTTGGGACACTTAAAAGTATTGTTGTATCTTTTAGACGAAGTAATTAAGGGTGCGGTGTGGCAACGAGTTTTTAGCTTGTTCAGAATGATTAAAACTTCATCTATCATTTTTACATAAATAAAACTGTATCAGATGATAGAAGCGTTTCTGCTTCCTACACGATTTATTTTTGTAGCTTTAACCTGAAACATAAAACTGTTTGTTGCGCTACATCAAAGATTTTCTGATATAGCGCAACATGACAATTCTTTTATTTAACTGGTATTTCTTCAAGAACTCGTTTCAATAGCTCCCAGAATGGGTTAACAGAGCTGATGAGGCATCTTTCTGTTGATGTATGCGGACTCATGATCGTTGGGCCAAACGATACAATATCAAGGTTCGGATATTTACTTAAGATGACCGAACATTCCAATCCTGCATGGTCAACCTGTACCGTCCCCTCCTCATGATTCTGATCTTGATAGACCTTCAGTAAAAGTTTTAAGATTTCACTGTCTGGGTTTGGATCCCAGCCTCCATAGCTTCCACTGAAAGTAACTTTCATTCCAGCCATATTGAAACAGCTCTGAAGCATCTCACAAATGTAAGATTTCATCTCTTCTCCTGATGATCTGGCCAAAATCTTGACAGAAGCGCTACCTCCTTCGATATCGATGATTGCCAGATTTGAAGATGTTTCTACAACGGTTGGAATTGCCGGTATCATGCGAAGTACACCGTCATGGCAGGCATAGATAGCATCGATTAGATTGTCCTGAATTTGTTCTGGAACTTGGCTTTTGGGTGTGGGTACGCTCTCACAGAAAAATTCAACATTGTTCTCAATCAGTTTGAATTCTTCGATAAACTCTTCCTTCCAGTCGTTTACAAGTTCTTCTAAGGCAGCTACGTTTTCTTTTGGAAGCGTCAGCACGACTTCTGCATGGAAAGGAATGGCGTTACGCATGTTTCCGCCATGCCATGTGGTAAGTCTGGCATCTGTTTCTTGAATCGCTGAACGAACAAAACGAACCATCAGTTTGTTGGCATTAGCGCGTCCTTCATGAATTTCGAGGCCTGAGTGACCGCCACGAAGTCCTCGCAAGGTTACTTTTATGGCGACATCGTTGGCATCGGTCTCAATTTCTTTATATTCCAAATCAGCTGTTACATCGATACCGCCTGCGCTGCCAATTACAAATTTTCCCCATTTTTCGGAATCCAGGTTCAACATGATATCGGCTTGAAGTTCGCCCGCAGGCAATGCCTCCGCTCCGAACATACCCGTTTCTTCATCGGCAGTAATCAATCCTTCTAGAGGGCCATGTTTCAGATCGGTAGCTTCCATGATTGCTAAAATGGCTGCAACGCCCAATCCATTATCTGCACCAAGGGTCGTATTCTTTGCTTTCACCCAGTCACCGTCAATCCATGTCTCGATGGGATCGGTTTCAAAATTATGTTTGCTCTCGGGAGACTTCTGAGGAACCATGTCCATGTGTGACTGTAGAACAACTGTTTTGCGGTTTTCAAATCCGGGAGTGGCAGGTTTACGCATTACAACGTTGTTGGCACTATCGATAAATGCTTCAACACCTGCGCGTTTCGCAAAATCAATTAAGAACTGTTGTACTTTCTTTAAGTGTCCAGATGGACGCGGAATTTGTGTCAGCGCATCGAAATTGTGCCATACACTTTCTGGTTTTAAATTTTTAATTTCACTCATGATGAAAGTTATTGTGGAGAAATGGAATCAATCGGTGGTCGATGATATCGTTTTTCTCCTGGTAAATGATATTGTATAGCTGTAATAATTTCCTATTTTATACGACCTCCAAGGGGGCTTCCTTTGCAGTTCTTTTTGTAAAAGACAATGCAATCCATGCGTAAATACCAAGAACAGCTACTAAGAGCGTCTGCACAGTATGAACGATGAGTACGAAATACAATGCATCAATATCTGCTACTCCATATAGAATGAGCATTGTCTTTACAGCAAAGTGCCATGGACCCGCTCCGTTGGGTGTGGGTACAATGACCGCAATTGAACCCACGATGAATGTTACTAGAGCGCATGACAGGCTTAAATGTGACGTTGTCTCGAAACAGAAGAAGGTAAGATAGTAGTGAAAAAAATAACTTAGCCAAATTCCCAAAGTGAAGAATACAAATAAGGGAATGCCTTTGATGTTTTTCAAGGAAATGATTCCCAACCAGATTTCATGAAATGTAGACTTTACCTTATTATATATAGAAAGTTTTTTCATCAACAGATAAATCAATGTCAAGGCTGCTATGCAGCAAACCGCCGTGACAATGTATCCTGTTGTTGAGAATCGGCCGAAGATACTATCCATGCTGGTTCCCGTTTTGCTAAAAAATGAATTGAATACTTTGAGTTGACTGACCAGTGTCAATCCGGTGATCAACATGACCAAGAGAGAATCGATTGCACGTTCTGTCACCACTGTGCCCAAAGCTTTTGGAAAAGAGACCTGGTCGTATCTTTTTAAGATGGCACAACGTGCAAATTCTCCGATTCTTGGTATCAAAAGGCTGATGGCATAGGAAACAAAAATGCTGTGAATGCGGACCGATGTTCGTGATTTTTGTTCGATAGGTTCGAGCGTTTGTTTCCATCTCCACCCTCTGAACATCTGTGCCAGAATACCAAATGGGAAAGAAAGAATCATCCATGTCCAATTCATGTCCTCGGTAATGACCTTTCTCATCTTCGAGAAATCAAAGTCGCGATACATCCAATAAAGAATGATACCGCCAAGTAGTAGTGAAAGAAATATCTTAAATGTCTGATTGGAAGTATGTTTCATAAACAGATTCTTGTCGACTTGAATGAATTAAGACCGTGCTGAGCTATTCCATTGATTATTTATGGTAGCTAGATTTATCAAAACATTTCATATCTAGCGTAGGTATAAAACCAATGATATAAGCTTTGTTTTGGAATGTTAAAGCACAATCTAATTGCTGCAAAAGTAAACTAAATTAGCTGGATATCCAAAAAATAACGCTGTTTTTATCTCTCTATACACGTTCTTGATTTGATTTGTATCAACAAAAAGGCCCAAAAACGAGTTAGTATGCCGAATTGTTTGCGTGCACAGTTTTGTTGTGTTATCTTTGCATCGTCAAACAAAGACAATAAGGATAACAAATTAAACGAAAGGTAAAAAGATTATGTTAGTAGGACTAATGACTTTAGCAGTTGTAGCAGTAGTAGTTGCTCATGCAATCAATTTAGGAAGCAAGATTAACTTGAATAGCAAGTAAATCTTGGCTTTCCTTCTCTAAAGGGGAAAAATTATTTAGAAACTTATATATAGTTTGGCAAATCGATATTCATCGGTTTGCCTTTTTTTTGTTTTATTTTGTACCTTTGTCATTTATAACATCAACAGAGCGATTGTTCGGAATGGGCTTTCCCCGTTCTGCGATGACAGAATCGTTCATTTTAAGCATCAAACATGAAATTAGTAAAACCCAAGAAGAACTTAGGACAGCATTTCCTCATTGATTTAGGCATTGCACAGTCGATAGCCGATACCGTGGATGCCTGTCCCGATATCCCAATTTTGGAAATTGGTCCCGGTATGGGTGTGCTGACGCAATATCTCGTTGGAAAGCCTCGTGAGGTGAAGGCTGTGGAAATTGATCGTGAATCGGTAGAATACCTGAACGAACATTTTCCAAAGCTACGTGATCAAATCATTGGTCAAGACTTCTTGCGTATGGATTTGAATGATATTTTCGATGGGCGGCAATTTGTTCTGACGGGCAATTATCCGTATGATATTTCCTCACAAATCTTCTTTAAGATGCTTGATTTCAAGGATCTGATACCTTGTTGTACGGGTATGATACAGCGTGAAGTGGCACAAAGAATCGCTTCTGCCCCTGGAAATAAGTCGTATGGCATTCTTTCTGTCTTGATACAGGCCTGGTATCACGTAGAATATCTCTTTACGGTCGATGAAAACGTATTCAATCCGCCACCAAAAGTGAAGAGTGCCGTCATCCGAATGACTCGAAATGAGACCCGGAATCTGGGGTGTGACGAAGTGTTATTCAAAAGGTTGGTGAAAACAGTATTCAATCAAAGGCGCAAGATGCTTCGGGTAAGTTTGAAACAAATGTTTACTTCAAGCCCCGCTTCTTCTGACTTTTACGAATCACATGGCATGACTTTGCGTCCCGAGCAACTTTCTGTGGCACAGTTTGTTGAACTGACAAATCGAGTTGAGGCCGAATTGGCACAAGTTACTAATCAATGATATTCATCAATGAGTGTGGTATGAGTGAAAAAGACAAGATAGCAGCTTATCAGTTGTTGTTGAAACAAATTGAAACTTTAATCGAGAATGAGATAGAACCCATTGGCGTTTTGGCCAATGTTTCGTCGGCCATTCATCAAACTTTTGCTGATTTCTTTTGGACAGGATTCTATCTTTTGCAGGACAAAACACTTCGTCTGGGTCCTTTTCAGGGAACTCCTGCCTGTTATTCCATACCCGTGGGTAGGGGAGTTTGCGGAACGGCAGTAGCAGAAAACCGAACGATCGTTGTTCCGGACGTAGAACTTTTTCCGGGTCATATTGCCTGCAGCTCACTTTCGCGGTCTGAAATTGTTGTTCCCTTGCATGATGGAAACCAAAAAGTTGTCGCCGTTCTGGACATTGACAGCACGAACCTGTCGACTTTCGACTCAACTGATCAGCTATGGTTAGAAAAAATTGTTGAGCTTGTGGCTCGCCAACTGTACCCTTACTAATCAGTACACCATACATGGGTCAAGGTATCTGCCTTTTTGGTGATTAGAACGAAATGCAAGTATGTAACCTAATACGGTACTTTTATCGTTTTAAACGTTAGATGTTTTCCCCTTTCTTTAAGATATGGCAATGTGTCTGATAATCAATGCTTTGCAAAACCATTGGGTTTGCTGTGCGATTTCCATGAAATCGATGATCGGTTTCCATGACTTTGATAGGGGATACCATGCAGATCGTTCTATGATTCAAATTTAACTAAAAAGATCGTTTCTTTTGGTGATGATTGGATGTTGAATAATTTTCAGCAAACAGTTGTTTAATTCGGGATTTTAGCTTAATTTTGTAAATAGAAAACAAATACAGAAAAATATGATTGACGTAAAAGTTATCTTACAAGATGCAGAAGAACATATGCAGATGGCAGCAATGTATCTTGAGGACTCTCTTGGGCGTATACGTGCCGGTCGTGCCAACGTTTCCATTCTTGACGGCGTGAGAGTGAATTCATATGGTTCGATGGTACCATTGAATCAGGTTGCCAATCTGTCAACTCCTGATGCTCGAACAATTGCCATTCGTCCTTGGGATAAAAAAGCCATCAAGGATATCGAGAAGGCTATCATGGATTCGGATGTCGGTATTACACCAGAAAACAACGGAGAAATCATTCGTTTGGGATTTCCACAACCAACAGAAGAGCGTCGAAAAGACTTGGTGAAGCAATGCAATAAAATCGGTGAGAAATCTAAAGTGGAGGTTCGGAACGTACGTTCTGAAATCAAGGAGAAACTGAAAAAGGCTATCAAGGATGGTCTTTCGGAGGATAGCGAGAAAGACGCAGAAGAAGATTTGCAGAAGATTCACGATAGATATATCAAGAAGATTGATGTCTTGTTGGAAGACAAGACTAAAGAAATTATGACAGTGTAATGAAATAATTCACAATCGATAATTCACAATTCATCATTTATGAACCATATTTTTTTGTGCGGACGTAGTTTATGAATTGTGAATTGTGAATGAAGAATGATGAATTATCTATGCACGGATTAGTAATAAAGAATACCGGAAGCTGGTATACGGTAAAAACTGATGATGGACAAGTTGTCGAGAGTAAAATCAAAGGTAACTTTCGGTTGAAGGGTATCCGTAGTACCAATCCTATTGCGGTAGGTGATTATGTGGATATTATCACTAATCAGGAAGGAACGGCCTTGATTAGTTCCATTGATGACCGCAAGAATTATATCATCAGGAAATCTTCCAACCTGTCAAAACAAAGTCAGATCATTGCTGCAAACCTTGATCAAGCTTTCTTGGTGGTAACAATCAATTACCCTGAGACATCCACAACTTTTATCGATCGCTTTTTGGCTGGAGCAGAAGCTTACAGCGTTCCGGTAGTGCTGTTGTTCAATAAGTCCGACTTGTTGAGTGATGATGAATTGCATTATCAGAAGATGATGATTTCCCTTTACAAAGGCATTGGCTATCAATGTATAGAGATATCTGCAGAAACCGGAATGGGTATCGATGTGTTGCCAGACTTATTAACAGGTAAAGTTACTTTGTTGAGCGGAAACAGTGGCGTGGGGAAGTCAACCTTGATAAACCTGCTGGTTCCCAATGCCGAACAGCGGACTGCGGAAATCAGCGAAGCACATGGAACAGGCCTGCACACTACGACTTTTAGCGAAATGCTGGAGTTGCCAAATGGCGGCTATCTGATAGATACCCCGGGTATCAAAGGATTCGGAACTTTTGACATTGAACCCGAAGAGTTGACGAGCTATTTTCGGGAAATATGGACTACATCCAAAAAATGCAGGTTCAATAATTGTACCCATACGCATGAACCCGGTTGTGCAGTGTTGGAAGCCGTTGAACATCATTACATTGCGGCAAGCCGTTATCAAAGCTATTTGAACATGCTTGAGGATAAAGAAGGGAACAAATACCGAGAAGCTTATTAGTAAATTCGTCAGATCCTGGTGTATAACGGAGGCTATTTAGCTTCATTTTGACAGAAAACTTAGGATATCAGGAGCTTTCATGAGCGTTGTTTTACATAAGCCTTCTCAGTGTTCTTTGTTGTTGTAAAATGAACCCTCATCATCAATCTTTTGTTTTCTAAGTAAAAAAAAGTTTTTTCCAAGCGATAATGAGGTCTATTCAGTTGTTTTTTCGTAACTTTGCGGCCATATATATTCTTAAATAAATGGCTGTAAAAAGAAAAATCAAGAAAGCTCTCATCTCTGTCTTCCATAAAGACGGATTGGAAGCTTTGCTCTCAAAACTTCATCAAGAAGGAGTTCAATTCCTGTCAACAGGTGGAACCCAAAAGTTTATCGAATCTCTGGGCTATGAATGCCAGACTGTAGAAAGTGTCACATCCTATCCTTCGATTCTAGGTGGAAGAGTAAAGACACTGCATCCAAAAGTTTTCGGAGGGATATTGGCCCGTCGCGAGAATGAAGGTGATTTGGAGCAGATGAAAGAATATGAAATACCTGCCATTGATTTGGTCATCGTAGATTTGTATCCTTTTGAGCAGACTGTTGCCAGCGGTGCTACCGACGATGAGATTATCGAAAAAATTGATATTGGGGGAATTTCGTTGATCCGTGCAGGTGCAAAAAATTTCAAGGATGTCGTTATCGTTCCAAGCAAAGCCGAATATAGTTTGCTTCAGGAAATATTGGAGAAGAGTGGGGCAGAGACTACTCTCGACGAGCGGAAGATGTTTGCCACACGTGCTTTCGGTGTAAGTAGTCATTACGATACTGCCATCCATCAGTGGTTTTCAAAATAATATATGAAATATTCGCCGTAGCTGAGAATGAAGCTGTGGCGTTTTGTTAAAAATTTTAATAGATTAAAAATGGGTTTTTTTTCTTTTATTCAAGAAATTGCTATGGACTTGGGCACAGCCAATACAATCATTATCAGTGATGATAAGATTGTTGTTGATGAGCCTTCTGTTGTTGCGCTTGATCGCCGTACAGACAAAATGATAGCTGTTGGCGAGAAAGCAAAGATGATGTACGAGAAAACGCATGACAACATACGCACCATTCGTCCTTTGCGTGATGGCGTAATCGCCGATTTTACGGCTTGTGAACAGATGATGCGTGGTCTCATTAAGATGGTTAGACCAGGAAAAAGATTGTTTTCAACGTCACTGCGTATGGTTATTGGTGTTCCTTCTGGAAGTACTGAAGTTGAATTACGCGCAGTGCGTGATTCTGCTGAACATGCTGATGGACGTGATGTATATTTGATTTTCGAACCTATGGCTGCTGCTATCGGCATTGGCATCGATGTAGAAGCACCAGAAGGCAATATGATTGTTGATATCGGTGGTGGCAGTACTGAAATTGCCGTTATCTCTTTGGGAGGAATTGTTTCGAATAATTCAATCCGTACCGCCGGAGACGACTTGACTGCCGATATTCAGGAATATATGAGTAGACAGCATAATGTGAAGGTAAGCGAAAGAATGGCAGAACGTATAAAGATACATGTTGGTTCTGCATTGACAGATCTGGGGGAAGAGGCACCTGAAGACTATATTGTTCATGGTCCAAACCGTATTACTGCCCTGCCTATGGAGGTTCCTGTTTGTTATCAGGAAGTAGCCCATTGCTTGGATAAAACCGTAGCTAAAATTGAGAATGCAGTTTTATCTGCACTTGAGGCAACACCCCCTGAGTTGTATGCCGATATCGTAAAGAATGGTATTTATCTTAGTGGTGGCGGTGCATTGTTGCGTGGTATCGACAAGCGTTTGACCGATAAAATCAACATTCCTTTCCATATTGCTGAAGATCCTTTGCACAGTGTTGCCAAGGGTGCCGGCATTGCCTTGAAGAATGTAGACCGGTTCTCGTTCTTGATGCGATAGACCGTAAGATTTAAAGAAACGAAAAAAGAATTGTATGTATGCGGAATCTCTTAGAGTTTCTTGCAAAGCACAACCATTGGATAGTTTTCGTCATACTTGAAGCCTTGAGCTTCATGTTGTTGTTCAGATACAACAGTTATCAGAACAGTGTCTGGTTTTCATCTGCAAATGCCGTAACTGGAAAAGTATATAATTGGAGCTCGCAGCTTGAATCATATTTTTCACTTACAGCAGTCAATGAAAACCTGACACAACGTAATTTGACGTTGGAAAAGGAAGTGGCTGCTTTAACCGAAAAATTGGCTGATGTTTCTAAAGATTCCACAAAATTGGTCAATGATTTAACGAAGTCATATCCTGATTTGCATATGATTTCTGCAAAGGTTATCAGTAATTCACTGAACAGGCCGGATAATTTGATCACAATCAATAAAGGTTCTAACCAGGGTATCAAGAAAGATATGGGTGTGGTTTGTGGTACAGGAGTTGTTGGAATTGTTTATTTGGTTTCAGCGAATTATTCTGTGGTCATACCGTTGTTGAATGCCAAATCAAACATTAGTTGCAAGATTCTGAATCGACAGTATTTTGGTTATCTTCATTGGACCGGAGGAGCTTCAGACCAAGCCTTTTTGGATGACATCCCACGACATGCCAGATTCAAGTTGAATGAGAAAATTGTGACGAGTGGTTATTCTTCGGTTTTTCCTTCAGGTATATTGGTTGGGAAAATCAAGCATGTGTACAACTCTGTAGATGGTTTGTCATATCGTTTGAGTGTAACCCTTTCAACAGATTTTGGAACATTGCGTGATATCGCAGTAATTGATAATACTCCATTGAAAGAGCAAATCGATCTGATGCGTGCTGCAAAAGATTCGATGCAGGTAAAATAAGATTTAATCTTGGCATGACGATAGATGTATTAAAAGGTATTTTGTTATTTGCAGTCCTTTTGTTATTGCAGGTTTTGGTGTTTAACCACATTCATTTATTTGGTTATGCAACACCATTACTATATATCTATTCGATGATGTTGTTCAGAAGGAATTTTCCGAAGTGGATGATTCTTGTCTTTGGGTTCTTGGGTGGGTTGATGATTGATGTTTTTTCAAACACGCCTGGTCTGTCTGCAGCGAGTTTGACCCTTTTAGGTCTACTTCAACCTTATATTCTGATATTGTTTATGCCACGTGACAGTTCAGATGATTTACAGCCCTCCATCAAATCACTGGGTAATGCCTCTTTTATTGGATATTTATTTGTGTTGGTATTCATTTACTGTCTGATTTTCTTTACCCTCGAAGGATTTAATTTCTTCAATTGGATTTATTGGATAAAATGTGTGGTAGGCAGTACAGTCATTACGTTTATTTTCCTGTTGGCCATTGAAAATTTAAGGCGTTGATACGCACTTCAGCTCAACAATATACAGATGTATGAAGGATTATAACCTTGAAAATCGAAGAAATGTCATTGCGTTGGTGGCTATCATCATAGTGGTCACGTATATCATTCGTCTTTTTACGTTACAGTTGTTGAGTGATGATTATAAGAAAAATGCCGATAGTAATGCCTTCTTGAAGAAAATAGAATATCCTTCTCGTGGATTGATCAGTGACCGTCATGGCAAATTGTTGGTGTATAACCAACCTTCTTACGATATCATGGTCGTAATGAACGAACAGAAGGACCGTATCGATACCCTTGAATTTTGCCAAGCATTGGGCATAACGAAGGAATTTTTTATTCAGAGGATGGCTGAAATTAAGGATGTAGATAAAAATCCCGGTTATTCAAGATACACTCAGCAGCTTTTCATGTCGCAGCTAAGTGATAAGGAGTTTAGTATCTTCCAAGAGAAAATTTACAGGTTTCCAGGATTTTATGTCCAAAAACGCAGCATCCGCCAATACCAATACCCATATGCCGCCCACGTATTGGGTGATGTAGGAGAAGTCTCTACGGGTGATATAGACAATGATAATTACTATCAAGCGGGAGATTATATTGGTAAGCAAGGAGTAGAACGGTCTTATGAGCAGCAATTACGTGGAAGGAAGGGCGTGCAAATCTTGCTTAGGGATGTTCATGGCCGAGTACAGGGAAGCTATCAGCAAGGTAAACTTGATGTAAAACCTATTCCTGGAAAGGACTTGACCTTAAGTCTTGACGTACAGCTTCAAGCTTTGGGTGAACGGTTGATGGAAGGAAAAATCGGTAGTATTGTTGCCATAGAGCCTTCGACAGGAGAAGTTCTGTGTATGGTTTCTTCGCCGACATTTGATCCCCGCTTGATGGTTGGGCGTCAACGTGGAAAGAATCATAAGGAATTGTCTAGGAATATTTGGAAGCCTTTGTTGAACAGAAGTATCATGGGGCAATATCCTCCAGGCTCAACTTTTAAGACAAGTCAAGCTTTAACCTTTTTGTCTGAAGGAATTATTTCTCCACAAACGGCTTTCGCTTGCCATAGAGGTTTTTATTATCGCGGCTTGCACGTAGGCTGTCACAGTCATTCTTCTCCGGTTTCCCTAATTCCGGCTATCAGTACTTCATGTAATGCCTATTTCTGTTGGGGACTTTATTATATGATGTCTAATAGAAGCAAGTATAAAAGTGTTCAATCTGCCATGGATGTGTGGCGAGATTACATGGTTAGCATGGGATTCGGTTATAAATTGGGAATAGATTTGCCGGGAGAGAAACGGGGATTGATACCTAATTCTTCTTTTTATGACCATGTATACAATGGTTCGTGGAATGGTTTAACGGTGATCAGCATTGCTATTGGACAAGGTGAAGTCAATTTAACACCGCTCCAAATCGCAAATCTTTGTGCAACGATAGCTAACAGGGGATATTTTTATGTTCCTCATGTTGTACGGAAAGTTAAGGGAGAGCCTTTAGACACTCTTTATACACGCCGACATATGACGATGGCCTCTCGTCGTGCTTACGATTATGTAGTGGCCGGAATGCGTTCAGCAGTAGAGAAAGGTACTTGCAAGGCAGCAAACCGGGCTGATTACCTGGTATGTGGAAAGACCGGTACAGCTGAAAACAGAGGACAAGATCACTCTGTCTTCATGGGTTTCGCACCTATGAATAATCCAAAGATTGCCATTGCCGTTTACGTTGAAAATGGTGGATTTGGAGCAGATTATGGTGTTCCCATTGGTGCGCTGATGATGGAACAATATATGAAGGGAAAACTTTCTCCAACTTCCGAGAAAGAAGCCCAAAAATTTCAAAATCGTCATATACTATATGGTTCCGCGAATAGATAAACCCACAGGTGTATTTCGTTCACTCGATTGGTGGACAATACTCATATATATTGCCTTGCTCACATTTGGATGGTTAAGTGTTTGTGGGGCAAGTTACAATTTTGGTGATACAGATATCTTTAGCTTGAGTACCCGCTCGGGCATGCAGATCATTTGGATAGGTACATCTATCTTTTTAGGTTTTGTGTTGATTATGTTAGACGATCGGTACTATGAGATGTTTGCATATGTCATCTATGCTCTGCTGCTCTTGTTGCTTTTTGTCACCATCTTTAATCCCCATGAGATAAAAGGATCGCGGTCGTGGTTGGTCTTGGGACCGCTTCGATTGCAACCAGCCGAATTTGCAAAGTTTGGAACGGCACTAGCCGTGGCCAAATTTATGGGCCGATACACTTTTAATATTCATAAGTGGAAAGATTTTGCCATTGCTCTGAGTATTGTTTTTGTGCCAATGCTTTTTATTGTCGCGCAAAAGGAGACGGGGTCGGCTCTTGTCTATTTGTCATTCTTACTGATGTTCTATCGAGAAGGAATGCCTGGAAGCGTGCTCTTCACTGGTTTGGCAATGGTATTATACTTTGTAGTAGGTATCAAATACGAAAATGTGGAATTATGGAGCTTGCCAGTTTCTTTGGGAAAATTTGTCGTCTTGTTGATGGTACAAGTCTTTTCTGTGTCAATGGTATATATCTATTGCAAGAATAAAAAATTAACCCAATGGCTTTTAGGTATTATTTTAGGTGGCACGATTCTGGCACTGCTTTTTGCACATTTTGTCATTCCATTTGATATCGTTTGGGTACAGTTTCTACTGTTAGTCGGTCTAATTGGCTATCTCGTTTTCCAATGGATGGGTAGCCAATTCAAAAATTATCTTTACATTGCTTTATTCTCGATAGGTTCTATCTTCTTTTTCTATTCGGCAGATTTTGTGTTGAACAAAATATTGGAACCCCACCAACGCGTTCGCATTACTGTATTATTGGGCTTGGATGAAGACGTTTCTGGTGTGGGTTATAATGTCCATCAAAGTGAAATCGCTATTGGCGCGGGTGGTCTCAAGGGGAAAGGTTTTCTCAATGGAACGCAGACAAAATTGAAATTCGTTCCAGAACAAGATACTGATTTTATATTTTGCACAGTAGGAGAGGAAGAAGGGTTTATTGGTTCTGCGGGCGTGTTGCTGCTCTTTTTGGCGCTGATACTCAGATTGTTGAAGTTAGCTGAACGTCAGCCTTTTGCCTTTGGACGGATATATGGATATTGTGTCGCGGGAATATTCCTATTTCACGTGTTCATCAATGTGGGAATGGTCTTGGGATTAACTCCTGTTATTGGTATACCGTTACCGCTGTTCAGCTATGGAGGATCTTCTTTATGGGGATTCACGGTCTTGCTGTTTATCTTTTTAAGAATAGACGCTTCGCGGAACACAGTTCATAACTGAGTATAAAAAGTGAACAATCCCGTTGAAAAGGACTTATTTCTTTTTCGTTAACTGAATACCGATGTTACTGATACCGGGTAGAATCTCACGTTTCATGTCATGTCTGACAGTAATATGCAATGAATCACCTTTCTCAAGATGAAGAATTGCGACAGGAAACTCAAATTCATAATAACTGATACCATGCCCTTTAGGGATGCCGTTGCTACCAATTAAATCGCAATTGAGTGTGTCCCTATAGACAGTATGGTGTGGATAGACGGATTGTTCAATAATTAATGTCATTTTCATGAAAGGAAATGCGTTGTTGATGCGTAATGCCAAATCGCTTTGATAGTTTCCCTGTTCTTGTATGCGAGGAACATCAAACAATAATGTGTCGTTTTTTTCCCAACCAGACAATGGGGTATGATAAAATGTATCATAAACTTTATGCCCATTGCAAGCTGAGAATAAAACGATGAACAAAATGCCTAATTTAATCCATTTCATTGTTCTGATCAGTCCTTTGAGGCTTCGTTGGTTTTCTGTTGGTTCTGTCGTGGACCTCTGTTATTGTTGTTGCGGTGCCGGTCGTTGTTATTTCTTGTGCGATGACCATTACCTTGTGCCTCTTTCGTAGGCTTGTTCTTTTGATTTTTGCTCTTGTCAAAACGACTGATGTCAGCACCGGCCAGCAAATCTATTGGTTTTGCTGTTTCTTTTTTCTTCCCGTCGGCTAAAATCGTTTCTGGTTTCACACCTCGACGGTTCATGTCAATGATTTCTTTTGCCCTATCAGTTGAGATCGTTTCAAGATTTGCCGCAATTTTCTTGTCTGTTGAATAAGTGATGGTCTTAGCCAAGATATCCGTCTTGAAATGATAATAATCACTATCTGCTGTTTGCAATACAATATCTTTGTTTGGCAACGCGTGGCTTGCTTCTACATAACTATCTGCCTCATAGTTAAGGCAACATTTCAGCTTAGCGCACATGCCTGCCAGCTTTTGTGGGTTCAGTGAGATGTCTTGTATACGTGCAGCATTAGTGCTAACAGATACAAAATTTTTCATCCATGTCGCACAACAGAGCTCTCTTCCGCATGGACCTGTACCACCAATGCGTCCAGCTTCTTGTCGTGCACCAATCTGTTTCATCTCGATTCTGACATGAAACGTTTCGGCTAACACTTTGATCAGTTGTCTGAAGTCTACACGTTCATCAGCAATATAATAGAAAATGGCCTTATTGCCGTCTCCTTGATATTCAACATCTCCGATCTTCATCTGTAGCCCTAAATCTTTCGCTATTTTACGACTCTGAATCATCGTACCTTCTTCCAAAGACTTTGCCTCCTTGTATTTTTCCAAATCAACAGCTTTGGCAATACGATAGATGCGCCGAATCTCGTCAGGAGATTTTAGATTTGCTTTTTTTATCTGAAGCTTAACGAGACTTCCTGTAAGTGTCACCACGCCAATATCATGGCCAGGATTTGCCTCTACAGCAACGACATCGCCTTTTACCAAGTCCAGTCCGTTGACATTATGGTAATATCCTTTACGTGTATTTTTAAATTGAACCTCAACCAGATCAGTCGTCTCCGTGTTTCCAGGAATATCCGACAGCCAGTCATAAGTATTTAGTTGTTTGTCTTGTCGGCCACAAGAATGCTGACAGAGTCCTCTGTCGCATTTGTTGGCTATTTTGAATTTCATATTTTTATAATCCATGATCAGAATTGGGTGATTAAAAAGTCTTCTACATTTTTATTGAATAACAAAGTATGTGAAAACTGATATATATATATTATTTTTTGATGAGTAAAACGATCATTTTTAGTGATAGGTCGAAGAACACAATTTTTGAATTGGCATTTTGAGCGATATCACGTCTAGCTTTGACAATCAGTTCTTCTATTTCTATGACATTGGCTTCATTGATAAAACGTGCAAAGTTTTTGGAAAATTCTTCTTCTTCTCCAGACATATAATTGAGTTCAGGCAAATGAAAGTTCATCATGAAGTTTTCACGAACCATTCTGCTGAAATAACTTAGTAAACGGCGTTGCTTTTCTCTACCAAAGCCAGCAACGTTATCACACCATTTTTTCAACTCTTTTACGTTGCGCATGTAGGTAAGACGCATGAAACCTTTAAATAAGTCAAAAAACAGCTTGTTCTCACTTCCTGCATCAAGCATTTCCAATGCTTTTAACCAGTTTCCGTTTACTGTCCGTGCTATTTGATGGGCATCCATTTTACCGATACCTCTTCTCTCCATGAGCGCTTGCTCGATATTCTCATCGTCTATTCGCTTGACATCGATGCGTTGGACGCGACTTCTAATGGTTTCGAGTAATTGTTCGGGTTCTTCGCAAACCATGATGAACAGAGTTTGACGAGGTGGTTCTTCCAACAATTTCAATAATTTGTTGGCACATGTAATGTTCATGCGTTCGGGCAACCAAATGATGCTGATCTTATATCCTCCTTGACTTGACATTAAACTTAGCTTGCGAGTCAGTTCATCACTTTCTGCCTCAAATATCATTGCCTGTTGGTTGGCGGCTTTCATTCGTTCCAACCATTGATCCATGCTAAAGTAAACGCTGTCTTTAAGTAAAGAACGCCACTCTTTTCCAAAATCATCGCATATCATCTTGTGGTCAGATGACACATTTGAAGGTTTGATGATAGGAAAAGTGAAATGAAGATCGGGATGTTCCCAGTTCTGCAGCATGGTTTCGGCATTTACTATCGCTTCAGGTGAAGATAGTACGGAATATCCTTCTTCGTCGCGTTCTCCCAAAAGATATGAGGCAAAAGCCAATGCTAAAGCCAGCTTGCCCCTGCCCGATGGTCCGCAAAGCATGATTGCATGTGGCAAACGGCCTTCGTGCACAAGTTGTAATAATCTGACTTGCGCATCCTTTTGTCCGATGACTTCGCTGAATTTCATTCCTTTTGACCGTTCTCTTTTTCTACTTTTGGGGTATTATTGCTGCAACATGTGGTGTCTGCAAAGTTACAAAATTTATCATGAAATATTCTTTTGCCGTATGATTATTTATGGTTATTCCACAAAGATCAGACTTGTAGAATTAACAA